>DASSFA010000248.1:0-12346 GCA_035694895.1 Rhodanobacteraceae bacterium
CACAGTGAACATCGTCGAGGCGCAACGTCATGCGCACCTGTGGTACATCGCGCCGCAGTTGCCGGGCTTCGTGCTTTACCTGGTGACGGCGCTGATGCAGGTGTACCGCGCGCCGTTCCTCGAACCGTTTGCGGCGCGCATCGGCCACGGCGTGCTGGGCGTCTATGGCGGCTGGCCCGGTCTGTTGTGGCGGCTTGCACTCGCCGGTTTGCTGTTCGTGGTCGCGGCCATGGGCGCAGTGTTATTCCTCGGCGGTTACGCCGGGTCGCTGTTGCCGGGCTGGCTGTGGATGCTTATCAAAACCTTTTTCGTGATGGCGCTGATGTTGTGGCTCGGCCGGCGCACGCGCTTGCTGAGCACGGCGCAGATGCTGGCGCTGGCGTGGAAGGTCCTGATACCCGCCGGGCTCGCCAACGTGCTGCTGGTCGGCATCCTGATCCTGCTCGGCGTGGGCCAGGGTCCGTTTCCGCCGGTGGGGAGCGCGCCTTGATCGCGCCGGTCGTCGAGTGGATCGCCTTCGCGGTGTTCGCGTTCATCGCGGTTGCCGGCGCGCTCGGAATGACCACGACCATGAGCATGTTCCGCAGCGGCATTTTCCTGATGGCGTCGTTCATCGGTGTCGCGGGATTGTTCATCCTGTTGCTCGCCGACCTGATCGCGCTGCTGCAGGTCATGATGTACATCGGCGGCATGCTGGTGATGATCCTGTTCATGCTGTTGTTCAGCCACGATCCCGGCGGCGCGATGATGAGCACGCACATGACGCTCAAGGGACCGGAACGATGGTTCAGTCTGGGGCTTGCGCGCAAGCAAGCTCACGAGAACGATCCGCATGCCGGCCATGGCGACGGCATGTCCATGGAAGGCATGTCCATGTACACCGCGATCAAGCGGCCGGCAGTGATACTTGCAGCGCTCACCGGCGTACTGCTGATCGCGCTGCTGATCTGGCGACCGCATTGGGCCGTCGTCCACACCTTGCCCGATCAGGATTCGCCGGCGCGTATCGGCGAACTGCTGATGGGCAAATACATGCTCGCGTTCGAAGGCGCGGGGTTGATGATCCTGCTCGGCATCTTCGGAGCGGTGTTGATGCAACGCCCCGCAAAGTATCCGGATTCATCGGAGCGCGACACGTTGCAGGCAGCGATTGACGAGCCGCCACCGCCGGTCGAGAGCGATGCACTCGAACCGGAAGTGCTCGATCTGCGCGAGGACGACGAACGATGATCGCGCCGCCGCTCACCGCATTCCTGATCGTCGCGGCGCTGCTGTTCGCGATTGGCCTGTACGCGATCCTCGCGCAGCGCACCGCGGTGATGGTGCTGATGGGCATCGAGTGCATCCTCAATGCGGTCGGCCTCAACCTGATCGCGTTCTGGCGGTTCACCGCGCCCGGCGATTACTCGGGACAGATCTTCGCGATCATCATCGTCACGGTCGGCGCCATCGAGATGGCGCTGGGGCTCGCGATCATGATGCTGCTGTATCGCAACCGCCGCACCGTGCAGGTGGACGACTACACGGAGCTGAAAGGGTGACGGCGCTGGCGCTCGTGCCGTTGGCACCGTTCGTGGCGGCGTTGTTGATCCTCGCGTTCGGAAACCGTCTGCCGGCGCGCGGCGGCTGGCTGGCGGTGCTCGGTACCCTGATCGCAGCGATCGCGCTGCCGTTCTTTCATGACGCAAAGATTGACGCGGGCATCGAGTGGTTCACGCTCGGGCCGTGGCATTTCACCTTGAGTCTGCATCTCGATCGGCTGTCGTGGTGGGTTGCAACGGTGGTCGCCTGGGTCACGCTGGCGGTGAACTTCTACGCCGTCCGCTACATGCAAACGGAAAACGGGCGCGTGCGTTTTCACGCCTGGATGGCGTTCTTCGCCGCCAGCATGCTGACGCTGGTACTGGCCGGCTCGCTGCTGTTGTTGTTTCTCGCCTGGGAAGGCGTGAGCTTGGCATCGTTCGCGCTGATCGCGCAACGTCATGAGGAAAGCGACGCGCGACGCGCGGCGCTGAAGGCGCTGCTGATGACGCGCTTCGGCGATTTCGGGCTGCTGCTCGGCTGGCTGCTTGCGCTGCATTTCATCGGCACGACCGATATCGCCGCGTTGCTCGGCGCCGTGCATGCGGGACGGCTGCCGCAAGGTGTGCCGCTGCTGTTGGCGATGCTGTTTCTTGCCGCCGCGGTCGGCAAGAGCGCGCAATTGCCGCTGACGGCCTGGCTGCCGGATGCGATGGCCGGCCCGACGCCGGTATCCGCCTTGATCCACTCGGCGACGATGGTCGCCGCCGGCGTCTATCTGGTCACGCGGCTATTTCCGCTGTTCGCCGCCGCGCCGCCGGCGCTGGATGTGGTGTTGTGGATCGGCGGCATCACTGCGGTGTTCGCCGCGCTCGCTGCCACAGCGCAGGCGGACCTCAAACGCATTCTCGCCTGGTCCACGGTCTCGCAACTCGGGGAAATGTTCATCGCGCTCGGCCTCCGTGCGCCGATCGCGGCGACCTTCCATCTGACCACGCACGCGGTGTTCAAGGCCTGCCTGTTTCTCGGCGCGGGCGTGGTCGAACGGGCGACCAACTCGCACGAACTCGACCGGCTCGGCGGACTGTATCGCCGCCTGCCGTGGGCCACGGCCGCATTCATCGCCGCGGCGCTCGCGCTGTCCGGACTGCCGCCGTTCTCCGGTTACTGGAGCGAGGAACGCATCCTCGAAGCCGCCGTCGCCGCGCACACCGGTTGGGCGATCGTGCTGCTGGTGCTGATCGCGCTTGCCGGCATCTACATCGGCCGTGCGGCGATGGCGACGTTCGGGCCATGGCGCGAAATGCGGAACGACGATGCTTCGCGCAAGCCTTGGATCATGCTGGTGCCGACGCTTGCGCTGGCGATCGCGGCACTGGCACTCGGCGGGTCGCTCAAGAATCCGGTCAGCCATGTCTTGCTGTTCGCCGAGTCGTCAGCGCCACCCGCTTGGTGGTGGCAGGCCGGTGCAATCGTCGCGAGCGTTGCGGGCCTGGCATTCGGTGCGTGGAGAACACGCCGCGGACCGGTGCCTGCATTCGGAGGGTGGGCAGGCGTGCTGGGTACAAGCGTACAGCGCATTGCCGACGCGGCGGCGCGCACGGGCGATTCGCTCGGCGCTGCATCACGCACGCTCGAACACGTTCTCGACCGGCTCGCGCAAGCCGTGGTCGCCGCGGCATGGTCGCTGGCACGAGGCGCGCGCACGGCGGAGGATCGCGGGCTATCGGTCGGCAACGACCGCCTGGCCTGGGCGCTGGGTGCGGCCGGTGCGCGGTTGCGTCCGCTCGAAAGCGGCAAGGTGTTTCTCTACACCGCCGGCGTGTTCGGGTGGACGCTGTTGGCAGGTATCGTCATTACCTTGATCGTGTGGTGGATATAGAAAGATCGTGCGCCGTTCCGCGTGGCGGGATGACGGACGGGAGGAAATCCGAAATGAACCCGGCAGGTTGAACGGATGCTCACGGTAACGATTTTTCTGCCCCTGCTGTTCGCCGCAATTGTGCTGGCGCTGCCATCGCGCAACGCCGCCGCCATTCGCTGGACGGCTCTGATCGGCGCGTGTGTGACGCTCGCCGCCGCGCTCACGCTGGTTGCGGGCTTTGATGACGCGAACGCCGGCCTGCAATGGCGCATGACCACGGCATGGATTCCGCCGATCAACGCCAGCTACGATGTCGCCGTCACCGGCATTTCGTTGCCGCTGATCGTGTTGGCCGCACTGATGCTCGCCTTGGCGATGCTGTACGTGCTGCGCGACCACGACCGCGCCAAGGGCCATGCCTGTCTGTTCCTGCTGATGGCGACCGGGTTGATGGGTGTATTCGCCTCGCAGGACCTGCTGCTGTTCTATCTGTTCTTCGAAATCGCGCTGGTGCCGCTGTATTTCGTGATCGGCTTGTGGGGACACGAGAACCGCCGCTACGCGGCAATGAAGTTTTTCCTCTACACGCGTGCTGGCTCGCTGGCGATGCTGCTCGCTTTTCTCGGCCTGTATCTGGCGATGGCGCCGCATACGTTTTCGCTGCCGGCGATCGCCGCCGCGCAACCGCTCGCCGGTCATGCCACCGCAGGCGGTCTGGTGCTGCTCGGTCTGCTGATCGGCTTCGGCGTCAAGCTGCCGACCGTGCCGATCCACAACTGGCTGCCGGACGCGCACGTCGAGGCGCCGACCGAAGGCAGCGTGTTTCTCGCGGCCTTGCACCTGAAACTCGGCGCATACGGATTGATCGCAGTCCTGCTGCCGACCATCGCTGCCGCGGCGAGGCAATGGTGGATCGCGCTGGTCGTGCTCGGCCTGGTTTCGCTGGTCTACGGCGCGTTCGCTGCGCTCGGCCAGCGCGATTTCAAGCGCCTGGTCGCCTACACCTCGATCAATCACATGGGTTACGTGATGCTCGCGGCCGGCATCGGGGCGGTCGCGAGCGATCCGGCGGTGCGCGCACTCGCCTTGACCGGCGCGGTTTTCCAGATGGTAAGCCACGGCCTGCTCACCGGCGCGATGTTTTTCATCGCCGGCACCTTGCAGGATCAGGCCGGCACGCGTGAGCTGACCGCCTTCGGCGGACTCGGGCAGCGCGCGCCGCTGTTCGCGGCGCTGCTCGCAGTCGCCGCGTTCGGTTCGTTGGGGCTGCCGGGCTTGTCCGGTTTCATCGCCGAGTTCCAGGTGATCGGCGCGACGCTTTCGGTGAATCTCTGGGCCGCACTCGCGGTGATCCTCGGCTTGATCGTCGCGACCGGCCTGTACCTGCGCGTGGTGCTGATCGTGCTGATGCGTCCGGCGACATCGGATGCGTTGCACGAACCCGCGCCACGCCGGCTCGCCGTGGTCGGCGTGCTCGTCGCGCTGTCGGCGCTGATCGGCATCGCGCCCGGGTTGCTGGAATCGGTCATCGCCGCCACGACGCTGACGCCATGAAGCTGTGGGCGATCATCCCGGAGCTGATTCTCGTCGTGCTGTGCCTGGCGCTGGTGCCGCTCGCCGGCTGGTTGCGCGGACGCTGGCGGCAGACGACCGGCGCGATCGCGCTCATCGGCCTCGCCGCTTGCATGGCGATGACCGCGCGCATGCTGGGCTGGGCGCCGTTCACCGCGTTCGACGGCGTATACGCGCTCGATCCGTTCGCCGCCGTGTTCAAGCTGCTGATCGAACTCGCCGCGTTCATCACGGTGATCCTGCTGATGACGCATTTCCGCGGCCAAACCCAAGCCACGCACGCGCCGGTCGCGGTGCTGTTCGCTACGCTCGGCGCCGTCGCGCTGGTGTCGAGCAACGATCTGGTCGCGATCGTGCTGTTCATCCAGATGATGAGCATGGCCGGTTACGTGCTGGTGTCGCTGGAGCGCACCAGCCGCCGCGCCAATGAAGCGGCGCTGAAATATTTCATCTACGCCGCGGTGGCGCTGGCGGTGATGGCGTATGGCTTGAGCTTTCTGTACGGCCTCACCGGCAGCCTCGACCTGCGCGCGATCGGCGCGGCGCTGCACGGCGCCGACCAGCTGTGGGTCGAGGTCGCGCTCGCCTTGATCCTGGCGGGCTACGGCTTCGAGGTGACGATGGCGCCGTTCCACGTCTGGGCGCCGGACGTGTTCGCCGGCGCCAGCGCACCGGTCGCGGGATTTCTGTCGGTGGCGCCGAAGATTGCCGCGATGGCCGCATTGCTGCGATTCCTTCTGGTCGCGTTTCCGGATCGAATGGTCGGGTGGCCATGGTGGATTGCGGGGGGCGCGGTGGTTTCGATGACGCTCGGCAACCTGGTCGCGCTGCGGCAGACGCGGCTCAAACGATTATTGGCTTATTCGACCATCGCGCAATCGGGCTACGTCCTTGCCGCCGTCGCGGTCGCCGGCCGCACGCCCGAGGCCGTACCTGCGGCGGCTTATTATCTGGCCGCATATCTGTTCATGAACCTCGGCGCGTTCGCGGTTGCGGCGCAACTCGAACGCGCTGTCGGCAGCGATCGTTTCGAAGCCTTGCGCGGGCTCGGTCGCCGCGCACCGTGGACCGCCGCGTTGCTGACATTGTTCCTGCTTTCGCTGGCCGGCATCCCGCCGCTCGCCGGTTTCATGGGCAAGGTGCTGGTGCTGCTGCGGGTGATTGATGGCGGCATGCTGTGGTTGGCGATCATCGCCGCGATCAACATGGCGATCGCGTTGTATTACTACGTGCACGTGATCGCGCAACTGTATCTTCATCCTCCGAAGCACGATTTTGTGTTGCCTCAGCGCGTCGGCTGGAGCGCCGGCTACGCGCTGTGTGTAGCCGGCACCTTGGGGCTCGGCATCTTCCCGTGGCACTTCGTTGCACTGGCCGATCTGGCGCGGCATTGGCTGGAGTGACGAATGCAGCACCGGTAACTGCTGAAGGCTCGGATCCAGGAAAGATGCGATCCCTGCCTTCGCATCGGTCGATCATTTGGCGTCGTCGTCGCTCACATTGGTGTACTGGTTGCCCTCGCTGCCGGAGTGGCGGCCTTTCAGTCCGACCAGTGGCTGATAGTCGCAGACCGAGAACTGCTGGCAGAGCATCTGGCGCATGTCCTGGATGCCCTTCACCTGGCTGTGCACGACGCCCGAGCAGTAGCGCACCAGTTCCTGATGCTGGATTGCCACGGACAGCTCGCAATCCATGCTGGGACCCAGCGCAAGATAGTGATGCCGGCTGAACACTTCCATGAAGAGGTGGTCGAACGAGGCTCCGGCCGGGGCCTTCTCCAGCAGATTGATGCGCGCCTGATTCGCCCGAGAGATGTGCGGCTGATAAGTGATCCCGTACCAGTCTTTCAGCCACTTTTGCGCGGTAAGGATTTGCTCGCGCTGCGCACGGTTGTCGCGCCGCGCCATGGATTTGAGTGCATCCGACTGCGCCTTGGGCGGCGTCTGTTTGGTGTCCGGCGTGGGCGAGGTGCCTTCGGTAGGCGAGAGCGCTGGATCGCGCGTCGGATCGGTGCCGGCGGCGAGTTCGGTCATGCGCAGCGCGGAGTAATGATGATCCATGATGAATTTGAGGTAATGCACTTCGAACTGCGCGGTCAGGCCGGGGCCCGGACCATTGGCCCAAACCGGCGCGGCGCAAAGGGCGACGCCCAGTGCAATGACGAGTTTTTTGGACAACGAGATATTTCTGCACAACATGACACGCTCCTTGTGTTGAGATGATTCCGTGCGTAAACCACGGTTCCTCGAAGCAGACGAATGACGGCGCGCCTGCATCGCCGCCCCAATCCGAATCAGCAAAAATTGGGCGGCAACCGATTGTGGATCGCGGTGGCGGCGATCGCCGCTTCGCCAGTAGCCACGCTGATCTGGTTCAATGCTTTCACCATGTCGCCTGCCGCGTATAGGCCGGGCACGCTGGTCTGCTGGTGCGCGTCAACGTCCAAATCGCCATTGGTCTCACAGCGTGCACCCAGTCGTGTCGCCAGCTCGTTACGGCAACGTCCACCGATCATCGAATACAGCGTGTCGAAGCGATGCTGGCTGCCGCCGCGGGTACTCACGGTGACTCGCCCGTGAGCGCCCACGGAGATCTCCTCGATCTTCTCCGCGCAGAATCCGATGCCAGCCACTTGCAACGCGCACCAATGGTGTTCGCTGAGTGTGCTGTCTTCGCCCCAGGCGAACAGAGTGACATCAGCCGAATACGTGCGCAAAAAGAGCGCATGAGAGACCGTACTGCGTGGCGGGCCAAGCACCGCGATCGCTTGATCAATGGCCTCGTAGCCGTCGCATACCGGGCATACCCGGATGAAACCCAACCGGATCGCTGCGTACAAGCCGTCGATGGGCGGTTCCTCGTCCACGATCCCGGTCGCCAACAAGACATTTCGAGCGACGATCTCGGTTTCATCGAATGATGCAACGAACTCTCCATCTCGCAATCGCAGGTCTTCGACATTCGCGCGCCTGAACTCGACACCATAACGCGCAGCTTGTCGGCGCAGACGTTCGAGCAAATCGAAGCCTGAAATCCCGTCCGGAAACCCCGGACAGTTGTGCGAGACAGGGATGAATCGCGCGCGGCTGCTGCCGCTGTCCACCACCATGACCTCGCGCCGGTAGCGCGCGAGGTAAATGGCCGCGGTCAGCCCGGCAGGGCCTGCGCCGACGATCAGGCAATCGATTTTTTCTTCGAGTCCGGACATGGCACGCACCTCTCAACGAGAGGTGCGCTGCGATGTCCAGTGGATCGCCGCGATCTTCCACTGACCGTTGATCCGCTTCAGGTCCATCTGCTCGCGGCTGCTTAGCTGCGCCGGTTTGCCCTGACTTTTCGCAGCGATGGCACTTTCGCTGACGACCAGCGCGGAATCGCCCATCGCCATTGAACTGCGCGAGATCAAGTTGACCTTGGCATCCTTGAGGAAGGCGATGTCTTCGCCCAGGTGATGCGCGGCGTAATCCTTGCCGCTCTGGCTTTCGCCGCCTTCGCTGATCTGCGCATCCGGCGCAAGCAGGTCCAGAACTTTCGCGCGATCGCCGCGCTTGAGTGCATCCTGGAAGGCTTGCGCCACGGCTTCGGCTGCCGGCGCTGCACCGGGCCTCACCATGGTCTGCATCGCGTTGTTCGCAGCGGATGATGAGCTGCTCGCGGGCTGCGCACTACTTGGCTCCATGTTCATGCCGGGCATTGCCGACATGCTGGAAGCCGGTGCCGCGTGATCTCCATCGTGATCGCCATCGCCATGCGAATGCGAGTGACCGGCGTCCGAGCCCATGTCCATATCCATGTCTTCATCCGGCGGTGCCTTGGCGACGATTTCCTTGTATTGCTGCGGCGTCATGCCCGGCAGTTTTTCCAGGAACGCGACCATGCTCCAGATCGTCTGGTCGTCGTGGCTACCGTCCTTGCCCCAGGCCGGCATCGCGCTCATCTTGATGCCGTGCTTGATAACCCAGAACGCATCCTGCGGATCCACGCGCACCTTCGAGAGGTTCGGCGGCTGCGGATACATGCCCTCGCGCAGTTCCGAATTCTCCACGCCCGGTTGCAGATGACAGCTCGTGCACATCGCGGCGTACTGTCCCGCGCCTTTCAGGATCAACTGCGGGGCGTCGAGATTCGGAACCTTGATGTCTTTTGAGCGCAGGTGGATGGAGCGGTCGCGTACCGTTTGCATTGCGTTGAACGTAACGCCCCAGTGGGGCTCGTCGGCGCCGATGTTGTACAGGCCCGACCAGGCGTAAATGCCAAGACCGATGGCGATCAGTACCAGCACCACAGTGGTAACGATGACGTGTTCGGTGTGCTTTTTCATGTTGGAGTTTCCCCTCAGAACCAGAGATGGATACCTGCGACGAATTGCAGGTCACTAGCACGCTCTCCCTGCGCGCGAAAAAGGTCGGCGGTGCGGCCATAGCGTTGCCGCCAGACCACGCCGATGTAGGGTGCGAATTCGCGCTTGAGCTCATAGCGCAGTCGCAGGCCCAGTTCGGTATCCGAAAGCCCGGAGCCGATGCCGCGCTGCGGATCGTCCTTGCCGTACAGGTTCACCTCGAACTTCGGTTGTAACACCAGCCGCTGGGTGATCAGCTCCTCATACTCGAACTGGAACCGCGCCGCGGTACGTCCGTTCTGGCCGAGGTAAAGCGTGGCCTCGGTGTCGAACCAGAACGGCGCCAGGCCCTGCACGCCGAACGCGGCCCAGGTGCGGTTCGGGCCTTCGCCGAAGTCCTCGCGCGCGCCCAGTTGCGTGCCCCAGTAGGTGCCGATGGCGTGGTTCCACAGCGCTTCGGTACGCAGGTCTTCGAGTCTGCCGCGGGAAGACTCGCCCTCGGCTTTCAGCCAGAGCTTGTCGAGGTCCGCGCCGTACCAGAGCTCGCCATCAAGAAACACAGCGTTATTGCCACGGTTGTCGTGCGCGTACTCGAACTGGTCGAGCAGCAACATGCCCTCCTTGGCGTGGTCCGGCATGTCCATGCCCGGCATGTCGGAATAGCGATAGCCGTCCGAATAGTCCGGGCTGCGCGCGTCCGGCGGTGCCTTGCCGCCCTGCATGGAGGACATGTCCATGTTCCCCATGGCATTCATTTGCATGCCGTGCGAACTCGCGGCCAGGCCACCAGGCTTGGGCCGGGTGCCGATCATGTTGCCGAAATCCAGATGCTGCAGTTCCACAGGCTGCGAGGGTTGCTGCGGCATCTGCATGCCCTGCATGGAAGACATGTCCATGCCTTGCATCTCCATGCCCTGCATGGATTGCGAAGACGAGGAAGCGGGTGCCGGTGCCGAAGACGATTGCGCGGGCGACGACATCTGCATGCCCGGCATTGAGGACATATCCATCCCTTGCATGTCCATGCCCTGCATGGATTGCGTGGATGAGCTGGGCGCCGAAGCCGACGAGGATTTTGCAGGCTGCGACATCTGCATGCCTTGCATGGACGACATATCCATACCCTGCATGGATTGGGCGGATGAGGCAGGTGCCGGAGCCGACGCAGTAGCGTTCTTGTGTTTCTGCTTCTTCGGTTTGGCCGGATGCGCAGGCATTTGCATCCCCGGCATCGAGGACATGTCCATCCCTTGCATATCCATGCCCTGCATGGATTGCGTGGATGAGGCAGGGGCCGGCGCTGACGAGGATTTCGCAGGCTGTGACATCTGCATGCCTTGCATGTCGTCCTGCGCCATCGCCGGCAGCGCCAGCAGCGAGCCGATGGCAACCGCCGCCGCGCACAAGCGTTTGGTGTTCAAAGCCGTGTTCGTGTTCATGCCGTCACCACCTCGCGGAACATGCCCGCTTCCATGTGGTAGAGCAGATGGCAGTGGTAGGCCCAGCGGCCCGGATTATCGGCGGTCACTTGATACGTCACGCGCTGCGCCGGTTGCACGTTGATGGTGTGCTTGCGCGCAATCACCTGGCCTTGCGGGTTTTCCAGTTCGCTGAAGATGCCGTGCAGGTGGATCGGGTGATTCATCATCGTGTCGTTGCTCAGCACGATGCGCAGCCGCTCGTTGAATTTGAAATGGATCGGTTTGGCATCGGAGAAGCGCACGCCGTCGAACGACCACACGAAGCGCTGCATGTTGCCGGTGAGGTGCAGTTCGATCTCGCGATCCGGCTCCCGCTTGTCGGTGGGGCCGTCCACGGAGTGCAGATCGGCATAGGTCAGCACGCGGCGGCCGTTGTCGCGCAGGCCGACACCCGGATCGTTGAGATCGGTGCGCGGATAATCCACGTGCATGTCAACACCGGGGTTGTCGTATTCGGTGCGCGCGTGATGCGCCTTGACCATGCCGGCCATGTTCATGCCGGCCATCTGACCATGCTGCCCGCCCTGCATCGAGGACATGTCCATGCCCGGCATCGCGCCGTGGTTCATGCCCTGCATGCCTGACATGCCTTGCATGCCCGACATGCTTTCTCCCTGCGCCATCGCGCCCATCATGTCCATCATGGTCAGCGTCGGTACCGCGTCCATCACGGGGACCTCGGCTTCCATGCCGGCGCGCGTAGCCAAGGTGCCGCGCGCGTAACCGCTGCGATCAATGGATTGCGCGAAGATCGTGTACGCGCGGTCTTCCTGTGGCTGCACGATCACGTCGTAGGTTTCGGCCACGGCAATGCGGAACTCGTCCACCATTACCGGATGCACGTCCTGGCCGTCCGCCGAGATCACGCTCATCCTCAGGCCGGGAATGCGCACGTCGAAATAGCTGTTGGCCGAGCCGTTGATGAAACGCAACCGCACGCGTTCGCCCGGTTTGAACAGGCCCATCCAGTTGCCGGCGGGCGTGTTGCCGTTCATCAGATACGTGTAAGTGAAACCGCTGATGTCAATCGCATCGCGCGGGCTCATGCGCATCTTGTTCCACATCTCGCGCGCCTGCAGCGCGCCGCGCAGGCCGAGCATCGAGGTGTCGCGCAGGAAATCGGGCAGCGTCAGTTCGTTGAAATTGAAGTAATCGCTCTGCTTTTTAAGGATCGCGAAAATGCGCTCTGGATTCACATCGGTCCAGTCGTTGAGCATCACCACGTAATCGCGCTCGCTCGGATTGCGTTCGGGGCCGGCGGGCTCGATCACCAGCGGTCCATACGGTCCGTTCTGCTCCTGGAAATGCGAGTGCGAGTGGTACCAGTACGTGCCGCTCTGCCTGACCGGAAAGCGGTAGACGAAGGTTTCGCCCGGCGCGATGCCGTCGAAGCTAATGCCCGGTACGCCGTCCATCTGGAACGGCAGGAGGATGCCGTGCCAGTGGATCGAGGTCGACGAATCGCGCAGGCCATTGGTCACCCGCAAGGTGACGGTGGTGCCTTCCTTCCAATACAGCGTCGGCCCGGGCAGGCCACCGTTGATCGTGGTCGCCATGCGTGGCGCGCCG
>DASSFA010000249.1:0-3442 GCA_035694895.1 Rhodanobacteraceae bacterium
GCTTCGCCGACCAGGAAATCCCCGCCGAGGAATTCGGCGTGGCGGCGCCCGCCGCGGAAGTGGACGGCGACGCCGAGGTCGAGGACGAGGACGAGGAAGAAACGCCCGCCGACGAGGATGCCGGCCCGAGCGGCCCGGATCCGGTGGAAGTCGCGCGTCGCATGGACATCCTGCGCGAGCAGTACGGCAAGTTCCAGAAGACCGCCGAGAAGTACGGCATCACCGACAAGAAGTCGCAGAAGTTGCGCGACAAGATGGCGGAAGAGTTCCTGAAACTGAAACTCCCGTCCGCGCTGATCGACGGTTTCGTCCGCAAGCTGCGCGAGGTGGTGGCTTCGATCCGCCACCACGAGCGCGCGGTGATGGACATCTGCACGCGCGTGTGCCGCATGCCGCGCAAGGACTTCATCGACCTGTTCCCGTCCAACGAGACCAATCTTGAGTGGGTCAACGAGCTGTCGCGCAAGCGCCAGAAGTGGACGCCGGCTGTGCGCAACCACCGCGACGATATCCTGGCCGAGCAGCAGAAGCTCGCCGAGATCGAACGCGCGCTGTACCTGCCGCTGACCGACATCAAGGAAATCAACCGCGCGATGTCGATCGGCGAGGCCAAGGCCCGCCGCGCGAAGAAGGAGATGGTCGAGGCCAACCTGCGACTGGTCATCTCGATCGCGAAGAAGTACACCAATCGCGGCCTGCAATTCCTGGATCTGATCCAGGAAGGCAACATCGGCCTGATGAAGGCGGTGGACAAGTTCGAATACCGCCGCGGCTACAAGTTCTCGACCTACGCGACGTGGTGGATCCGCCAGGCCATCACGCGCTCGATCGCCGACCAGGCGCGCACCATCCGCATCCCGGTGCACATGATCGAGACGATCAACAAGTTGAATCGCATTTCGCGCCAGATGCTGCAGCTCTACGGCCGCGAGCCGACGCCGGAAGAGCTGGCCGCGGCGATGGAGATGCCGGAGGACAAGATCCGCAAGGTGCTGAAGATCGCTAAGGAACCGATCTCGATGGAAACCCCGATCGGCGACGACGAGGATTCGCACCTCGGCGATTTCATCGAGGACACCAACGTCGGTTCGCCGATCGAATCGGCCACCGAGACCGGCCTGATGGAAACCGTGCGCGAGGTGCTCGCGGGACTCACGCCGCGCGAAGCCAAGGTGCTGCGCATGCGCTTCGGCATCGACATGAACACCGACCACACGCTGGAAGAGGTCGGCAAGCAGTTCGACGTCACCCGCGAGCGCATCCGCCAGATCGAGGCCAAGGCGCTGCGCAAGCTGCGGCATCCCTCGCGCAGCGAGCAGTTGCGGTCGTTCCTGGATTTCGAATAGGTCGGGAATCGGAAATCGAGAATCGGGAATGGGAATGGGAATGGGAATCGCAAAAGCGTTCCCGTGACATCTTCCCGCAGCGTCTCGAGACCGCCTGCTTTCCCTTCCCCCGCTTGCGGGGGAAGGTGCCCGAAGGGCGGATGGGGGAAATCTTGCGAGAGCACTCATGAACCGCATCGCCGTTTTCGTTGACGCCGGTTACCTCTTCGCCTCCGCAAGCGAATTGCTGTTCGGCGAGCGCCTGCGTCGCGGCGAATTGCGCCTCGCCAACGCCGAATTCACCGCGCACCTGCAATCGCTCGCCGAAACCGTGGGCGGCTGTCCGCTGCTGCGCATCTACTGGTACGACGGCACCAACTCCGGACCATCGCCGGCGCATCTTGCGATTGCCTATCTGGAAAACGTCAAGCTGAGGCTTGGCTTCGTCAACCAGGCGGGCGAGCAGAAAGGCGTGGACGCGCTGATCTTTTCGGACCTGGTGAACCTTTCGCGCAACCACGCGATTTCCGATGCGCTGATCGTCTCCGGGGACGAGGACCTGCGCGTCGGCGTGCAGCAGGCGCAGGAATACGGCGTGCGCGTGCACCTGCTGGGCGTGGAAGCCGCCGATATCGGCGAGATGCGCGGCAACCAGTCCGCCGCGCTTCAGCGCGAGGTGGATACGCGGCACCTGCTCGATGCCGCAACGCTCGGGCGCTTCCTGCGCCGGCGCGAATTCGCCGAGTGGGCGCCGCCCGCCGGCGACAATGGCGAACCACAGCACAACCTCGCGCGCATGCAGGAGCTGGCCGGCGAATACGCCGCCACGCTCGGCGCCGAACAGCGCGAGCAGATCCTGCAACTGCCCGAGCGCACGCCGCTGCCGCATGAAGTGGATCGCGAACTGCTCTCGCGCGCCTCCGAACTGCTCGGCCGCAAGCTGGAGGAAGCCGAAAAGCGCACCCTGCGCGCGGCGTTGCGCATGGCGGTGTGCGAGCCAGCGTAAACGCGGCGTTATCCTGCTTTCCGGAACGTCAGATTGATCCGGCATGCACCGAGTTGCGGGTGCATGCCGTCCTTCAGCGGCATCACCCCGTGGTAGCGCATGCGCGATGGCCCGCCCCACACCACGACATCACCGTGGGCGAGCGGAATGCGCAGTTGCCTGTCGCCGCGTCGCAAACCGCCGAACAGGAACATCGCGGGCAAGCCGAGCGACACCGACACGATCGGCTGATCGAAATCGCGTTCGTCGCGATCCTGGTGCAACGACAGTTTCGCGCCCGCTTCGTAGCGGTTGATCAGGCAGGCATCCGGCGCGAAGTTCTGGAAGCCCGCTTGCGCCGCCGCTTCGCGCGCGAGTTGCGCAAAAACGCGCGGCATCGCCGGCCAGGGCTTCCCGCTTTGCGGATCGCCCGGGGCATAGCGATAGCCGCGCCGGTCGCTGATCCAGCCGAGCGCGCCGCAGTTGCTCATCGCCACCGACATGCGCAGCCCGCCTGGTGTGAGCATGTGCCGCCACGGTGCGATGCGGATCACCCCATTCAGCGCGCGCAAAAGCTCGCGTTCGTGTGTCAGCGCGAACCCGCGCAAGAGCATCGCGCCTTCGCACAGCGCCTGCCTCCGCGCCTGCGGATCGCTTTTCGCGTCGAACAGTTCTGCCGTGGCCGCGCGCATCACACGTCGTAGAAGAATTGTTCCCGATCAATCTTGCCGTCGCGCACGTGGTACACGCAGATCTCGCGCATCTGCACGCGGCCGCGTCCCTTCATGGTCGCATCCATCACCGCGGCCACGCTGAACCAGTTGCCCGCGATCACCGGCTCGCTGACCTCGTTGCCGTGCACAGCTTCCACCATCTCGCCGAACGCGCGGCCCTTCCGCTTGATCCCTTCCAGGCCGTTCACGCTGCCCATCGGGCCATCGGACATGCCCTCCATTTCGATGTTGACCGCGTCCTGCGCGTACAACTCTTCATGCGCATCGGTATAGCGACCCTCGCGGCACAACTCGACCAGACGCTTCGCAACCTGCTGGACGTTCATGACGGTACTCCTTGTGGGGAGCCTCCAGTCTAGGCTTGGCTGCTGACAACATCATGTCAGCAGAGGTGAAGA
>DASSFA010000250.1:0-5256 GCA_035694895.1 Rhodanobacteraceae bacterium
TACGGAGATCGCCATGACTTCCCGCACCATCACCCGCCGCGTGCGCGGCATTCCCACCAGCGACGGCGCCGGCGTCAAGCTGACCGGCGTGATCGGCCAGCGCGCGCTGGAAATGCTGGATCCATTCCTGATGCTGGACGAGTTCGGCTCGGATTCGGCCACCGATTACATCGCCGGCTTCCCGAGCCACCCTCACCGCGGGTTCGAAACCGTCACCTACATGCTGGATGGCCGCATGCGCCATCGCGACAATGCCGGCAACGAGGGCCTGCTGGAATCCGGCAGCGTGCAATGGATGACCGCCGGTCGCGGCATCGTGCATTCGGAGATGCCGGAGCAGGACCACGGCCTGATGCGCGGTTTCCAGTTGTGGGTGAACCTGCCGGCGAAGGACAAGATGACCGCGCCGCGCTACCAGGACATCGCGCCGGAGAAGATCCCGACCGTCGAGCCTGCGCAGGGCGTGCGGGTTCGCGTGGTCGCGGGCGAACTGCTGGATGCACGCGGCCCGGTGAGCGGTATCGCCACGGAACCGGTGTACCTGGATGTCGCGCTGCAGCCCGGCGCGCAGGTCGAGCTTCCGATCCCGGCCACGCACAACGCGTTTGCCTACGTGTTCGAAGGCGAGGGCGTGCAGGTCGGTTCGGAACAGCTCGGGCGCAGCGAGCTGGGCGTGCTCTCTCCCGGTGATTCGTTGCGGCTGTCGGCGGGCGAAAAGCCCGCGCGCGTGCTGATCGTGGCCGGCAAGCCGCTCAACGAGCCGGTCGCCAAGTACGGTCCGTTCGTGATGAACACGCCCGAGCAGATCGTGCAGGCGATGCAGGATTACCAGGCGGGAAGGTTTTAAGAATCGGGACTCGGGACTCGGGGCTCGGAAGCGTGGCAATGGCACTCGGCGTCATTCCGGGGCTGTTCGGACGAAGTCCGGACAGAACCCGGAATCTCCTTCGGCAGGAGCGCGCCTGCGCGCGGCGAGCCATCCATGGGCCAAGAGCTCCGGGGTTCCGTTCGCGATGAAGTCGCGACCGGCCCGGAATGATGACGGGTGGGCTTACGCTATTCCCGTCTCCCGTCTCCCGTCTCCCGTCTCCCGCACAAAAAAAGACCGGACGCCAGGGGAGACGTCCGGTCCGGGGATCGCGCAGCGGGAGGGAGGGGAGTTCGCGTGCGCGAGTTCTTTGTGCGCGTCCTCGCGCTTGCAAGCGGAGATCCCGTCCGCCTTTTCAACAGCGTGTCCTGATGTCCGGAGTAGACCGGACATCCTTGTCCGCGCTTTCTTCCAATTGCGTCCGGATCAGGCCGCGCGCGCAGTCTTCTTGGCGCCGTTGCCGGCCACATCGTTGGCGGCCTTAACGCCGTTGCGGGTCAGCTCGCCGATCTGCTCGGCGGTCTTCTGCGCGATGCCCAGCGTCTGCTGGCCGACTTCGTAGGCGGCTTCCGCGCTGCTGCGCGCGAAATCCAGGCCCTTCGGCCACAGCGCGCTGACGTCCTCGATCTCGCGCGCGGCCAGCGAATCGGCGACGAACGCCAGGTTGGCCTTCACCTGTGCTTCCAGCGCCTTGACCTGAAGGTCCTGGATTTCGGCGAAGCCGCGCAGCGCGGTCAACTGGGCCTTGTAGGACTGCTCGGCGAGCTGCTTGCCGAGGTCGAGTGTCTGCTGCTGCCACTGTGCGTACATGTCACGTCCCTCGCGGGTTCGGGGTTGATGGCATGTACTCTACCCCAGTTCATGTTGCAATGCAACAAGTTTTTCGAGTGACATTCAGCCGGCAGCCATAAGGTCCGTAAGAAACAAGGATCTGACCGGATTTAGGGCATTGTCGCGTCGCGGCAAAATTCGCCTACGGCCCCCGATACCGCGCCCCTGCCGTGCAGGTTTCCTGCACGGCCACCTCGTGCAGCAGCGGCAGCGCCGGACGCAACCGCTGCCAGATCCACTGCGCCAGCCGCTCGCTGGTCGGGTTTTCCAGGCCGGGGACTTCGTTGAGATAACGATGGTCGAGCGCATCCATCACCGGCGCGAAGGCCGTCTTCAGGTCGGCGAAATCCATCACCCAGCCGAGCACGGGATCGGGCTCGCCGCGCAGATGGATTTCCACGCGGAACGAATGCCCGTGGAGGCGCGCGCACTTGTGTCCTTCCGGCACGTTCGGCAAGCGGTGCGCGGCTTCGATGTGGAAGATCTTGTAGATGTCGGTTGGCAAGCGGGCGACCATGACGGGCAAAACAAAAGCTTAGCGCGCCCCGCGCGCGAAAGCGCATTCCCGCTCGTTGCCCGACCTATTGCCCGTTCGGCGTGGCCGCCGCGCCCGGCAGCTTTTCCGCCATCTGCAAATGTTCTTCCAATGTAGGCAACGTGGCTTTTGCGAACGTCTGCACCTGGGAGCTGCCGCCGTGCTGCGCCTCCTGCTTGAACTCCGAAATGTCCTTCCTGTGATCCTTCACCATCGTCTTCGCGTAGGCCTTGTCGAACGCCTCCCCATTCAGCTTCGAGAGTCGGTTGATGGTTGCCTGGTCTTTCGATGAGGGTTGCGTGGGCAACTGGATCTGTTCCTGTTCCGCCGCGACTTTCAGCTTGTCGTTCGCCGCCCCGTGGTCCTGCACCATCTTCTGCCCGAACGCCTTCACGTCCGCGCTTTGTGCATGGCTCTCGGCAAGTTGTCCCATCGCGACCTCCGCCAGCCCGCCCTGGGCGGCTTTCTTCGCGAAGCTCGTGTCCGCCGACGACGCGCACCACGCGGCCGTGCTCAGCAGGCAGCCGGCCGCGACGATCATCATTCCTTGACGTGTTTTCATGCTTGACTCCGCTCCTTGGTTTGCCCCAGCACGTTGAAGCAATCGCAGTGCCACGACGTGCGACCGCGTAGTGCCGCGCGTGAATGTCTCTCGCCGCGGCATGCGCGGAAAAAAGTTGCAGCATCGATGCCGAACAGACGCTCCCACCTGTCCTATGTCTCCGATACCGAGCCGGGCTACACCCGGCAGCGGCGCGGCAGGCATTTCGTGTATCTGGACCGGCGCGGACGGGAAATCCGGGATGAGGTCGTATTGGCGCGCATCCGCTCGCTCGCGATTCCGCCGGCCTATACCGACGTGTGGATCTGCCGCAGTCCGCATGGCCACCTGCAGGCGACCGCGCGTGACGCGCGCGGTCGCAAGCAGTACCGCTATCACCCGGACTGGAAGGCCTGGCGCGATGCCACCAAGTTCGAACGCACCGTGGATTTCGCGCGCGCGCTGCCGAAATTGCGTGCCCGCGTTACCCGCGACCTGCGCCGCAGCGGACTGGTGCGCCAGCGCGTGCTGGCCACGATCCTGCGACTCCTCGACCGGACTCATGTGCGCATCGGCAACGAGGAATACGCCCGCGACAATCGCTCCTATGGCCTGAGCACCTTGCGCGATCGCCACGCCCAGGTGCGCGGCGACGAAGTGATCCTGCGTTTTCGCGGCAAGTCGGGCCGCGATCAGCACGTCACGCTGACCGATGCGCGCGTGGCGCAGGTGGTACGACGTTGCGAGGACCTGCCCGCACAGCGCCTGTTCCAGTATCGGGACGAGGCAGGGAAGCTGCACCACGTGGGTTCCAGCGACGTCAACGATTACCTGCGCGAAATCGCGGGCAGCGAATTCACCGCCAAGGACTTCCGCACCTGGGCCGCGACCGTGAGCGTGGCCGGCGCGCTGATCGCGCACGGCAAGCCGTCGCAGGCGATGTTGCGCGGCGCGATCGAACGCGCGGCGACGGAACTCGGCAACACGCCCGCGGTGTGCCGGCGCGCCTACGTGCATCCGGAGATCATGCAGGCCTACGAATCGCGCGCGGAAACCGGGCGCTTGCGCGCCGCGTTCGAGCATGCTGCCGCAAGGCGCGGGCGCGGCCTGAATCAGACCGAAAAGGCCGTGCTGATCTATCTGCGCGAGCGCGCGCGCAAGCGTGGCGTGCGTCCGCGCAACGATGCGTGATTCCGTTTCCCGGCGAGCCGTGCGCGAGAACGCGATCGCGGTTGTGGAAGAGTTACACGGGCGCTCGAAAAGGATTACCCATCGATTCACGCGAATTTGCCGCATCCCGAGTTGCCGGCACGTCCCGCGCGCGCATACGCTGCCTTCACTTCCGGGATGTATGTTCCTGCCTGACTTACCTTGCGCACGGATGCGCGGCGATGGGCATGGAAATCACGGCATGGACGGCGATTCGCGGCACGCATCTTGCTGCCTCGGACATCGTCAGCGGCTCACGGAAGCGCCGCGGAAGGAACTTCAGGATGAAGGCATCGGCCAGGAACGGATCATCACCGGCAAGACGGGCGGTGGTCACCGGAGGTGCGGGCTTCCTCGGCAGCCATTTGTGCATCAGGTTGCTCGACGAAGGTTTCCACGTCACGGCAATAGACAATCTCTCTTCGGGCAGCTTGCGCAACGTCGCGCCGCTGCTCGCGCGCGATGCGTTCAAGTTCATCAAGCACGACATCATCGCGCCGATCGGCGTCGAAGCCGATTTCATCTTCAACATGGCCTGTTGCGCTTCGCCGACGCAGTACCAGCGCGATCCGGAAAAGACCCTGCGTACCTGCACCGACGGCGCACTCAACATGCTGCGCCAGGCGATGCTGCACAAGGCGCGCATCTTCCAGGCTTCGACCAGCGAGGTGTACGGCGAACCGGAGGTCCATCCGCAGCGCGAGAACTATCGCGGCGCGGTGTCGCCGATCGGCCCACGCGCCTGCTACGACGAAGGCAAGCGCGCCGCGGAAGCGGCGTTCTTCGATTTCCAGCGCATGCACGGCGTGCAGATCAAAGTCGCGCGCATCTTCAACACCTACGGCCCGCAGATGCAATTGGACGATGGCCGTGTGGTCTCGAATTTCATCGTGCAGGCGCTGCGCAACGAGCCGCTCACCGTGCACGGCGACGGCAGCCAGACACGCTCGTTCTGTTACGTGGACGACCTCATCGAGGGCATCTGCAAATTCATGTTCGCGCCGCCCGGACTTACCGGCCCGCTCAACCTCGGCAACCCCGGCGAGGTGACGGTGATCGACCTGGCCCAGCGCATCATCAGCCTCACCGGCTCTCGCTCGCGGATCGTGCACCGGACGATGCCGGCGGACGATCCGACCCGGCGCTGCCCGGACATCGGACTCGCCAAGGCCACCCTCGGTTGGGTCCCGCGCACGCCGCTCGAGGAAGGCCTGCGCCGCACGATCGCCTGGTTCGACCAGGTGTTGAGCGAAGCCGAGCCGATCACGGAGT
>DASSFA010000251.1:0-5084 GCA_035694895.1 Rhodanobacteraceae bacterium
GCGCTGCTTTCGCGGCTGGCGCGCGCCAGCAACAACCTGGAGATCCGGCTGTACAACCCGACGTTCGACAAAGCACAGAACAACTTCGCCGAGTACACCGCCAGCATCCTGTGCTGTTTCAACCGCTTCAACCAGCGCATGCACAACAAGCTGTTCCTGGTGGACGGCGAGGTCGGCATCACCGGCGGGCGCAATTACGAGGACCGCTATTACGACTGGGATCGGCAGCTCGATTTCCTCGACCGCGACGTGATGATCGCCGGCCCCGCCGCGCGCCAGATGGCCGAGAGCTTCGAGATCTTCTGGAACCATCCGCGCTCGGTGCCGCTCACGCACCTGCGCGATGCGAACGCGCGCATCCTCGCGCATCCCTTCGACGCGCCGCCATGGGTCACGCCGGTGTACGGGTTTCCCAGGCGCGCGGCGCGCGTGCAGGCCGAGGCGGAAGATCCGGCATTCCTGCGTGCGCACTTCACGGGGATGGCGGTGGGCCGGGTGAATTATTTCTATGACCTGCCCTCGAAGACCAAGGCGGTGCACGGGCGCGATGCCAAGGAGCTCACGCGCGACCTGATGAAGCTGCTCGGCAGTGCGCAGCGCGAGGTCGTCCTGCAGACGCCGTACCTGGTGCTGACCCGTCGCGCCGGCGGCATTTTCAAGGAATTGCACACGCGCAAGCCACCCGTGCACGTGCTGGTCTCGACCAACTCGCTCGCCTCCACGGACGCGCTGCCGGTCTATGCGCTCTCCTACAAGCACCGCAAGAAATTCCTGGTGGACTACGGCTTCGATATCCATGAGCTGAAGCCGCATCCCCTGGACGCGCCGCAGATGGTTGCCAACTACGCGGCGCTCTCGGACGAGGACGCAAGCGCGGCCATGGGCGGACGGCGCGGCGCGGTGCCGCTCAAGCCCGAGGATTTCGGTCCGCGCATCAGCCTGCATGCGAAGTCGCTGGTCGTGGATGGCCGCGTGGCAATGGTCGGCTCGCACAACTTCGATCCACGCTCCTCCAACTACAACACCGAATCGGGCGTGATCATCTACGATCCGAAGTTCGCCGCCGCGCTGCGCGCCACCATCGTCAGCGCGACCCAGCCGCAGAATTCATGGCTGATCGCCCCGCGCCACCCGATCCCGGTGATCGGCGACGTCAGCAATGCGATCGGCGAGTTCTCGCGGCGCCTGCCCATCTTCGACCTGTGGCCGTTCGATTACGCGACCAGCTACGAACTGAAGCCGGGCTGCGATCCCCTGCCGCCCTCGGATCCGAATTTCCCGAAATGCTACGAGTCGGTCGGCGATTTCCCGGAAGTGAACCTCTCGCTCACCGCGATCGTCACGCGCTTCATCACGGCGTTCGGGGCGGGGATACAGGGCATCCTGTAAGCGCTCGCCGCGGCGCATCCGTCAGGGTTCCACCTGCATCATTTCGCCGGTGCTGGAACCGACCTGCAGCGGCAGATAGACGCAGAAACGGGTCTCCACGCCCGGCACCGATTGCGCCTCGATGCGGCCGCCGTGGCGCTCGACGATTTCGCGGCACAAGGTGAGCCCCAGCCCCGCGGCGCCGTGCTTTTCGCCGACCTGCACGAACGGATCGAAGATGCGTTGCAGCTCGTGCGCGGCGATGCCCTCGCCGTTGTCACTGACGCACAGCTCCAGTTCGTTGCTGCCGGAGGCGATGGCGAGCGACAGCCCGATCCTGCCGCCCGGCAGCGTGTGCCGCAACGCATTGTCGAGCAGGTTGTCGAGCACGCGATCGCATTCCGCCGCATCGATCCGGAGTTCGGGCAGGTCGGGCGCGATCTGTCCGTACAGCTCGATCCGCCTTGCGCGGGCGCGAGGGGCGAAGCGCTGCAGCGCCGCGCGCGCGGCCTGCTCGGGCTTGCACGGCCGGGCAGGCTTGATCGGTCCGCGCAACCGGGAGATATCCAGCAGGTTGTGCAGCAGGACGGTCAACCGCGCGGTCTCCTCGCGCACGGTCTGCAACAGATCGGCCTCGCGCGAGCCGGATGCGAAGTGCGCGCGCTCCGCCAGCAGGTCCAGCGCCATGCGCAGGCCGGTCAGCGGCGTTCGCAATTCGTGCGAGGCGCGCAACACGAACTCGTTGCGGTCCCGTGCGAAGCGCCGCTCGGCGGTCACGTCGCGCACCACCAGCACCAATCCCGGACGCGAATCCGCGAACGGCATGAAGCTGCAGCGCAGTTCGCGCCGCAACATGCCCTCGCCCAGGCTCACCTCCAGCGCCGCAGCCTGTCCGGTCGGATGCGCGCGCCGCAGGCACAGGCGCGCGTGCGCGTCGAAATCGTCGCGGCCGAGGACCTCGTCCAGGCTCTTGCCGAGCGCATCCTCGACGCGCGTGCCGAACTGGCGCGCGGCGATCGGGTTCAACCGCTCGATCCGCACGTGCTCGTCCAGGATCACCAGTCCGTCATCGATGCTGTTCAGCACCGTTTCGTTGCGGCGCTGCTCCGAGAGCAGCTTGTTGACGTCGCCGGCGTGGAAGGCCGCCAGTGCCTCGGCCATTTCGTTGAAGGTCGCGCCGAGCGTGTTGCCTTCGCTGAAAGCTGCGCCGCCGACGCGCACATCGAAACGGCCGGCGGAAATCGAGCGCGTGGCTGCGGCGATCTGTTCCAGCGGGCGCGCGATCATGGCTGCAAGGCGCAGGCTCGACCAGATGCTGGCGACGATCAGCAGCGCACCGCCGATCCACAACAGCAGCGACGCGACATTCCCGAGCCGGCCGAAGTGGGTCAGGACCACGCAGAACGCAACGATGCCGGCCACCGCCAGGGTGAGGAACGCCGCGTAGCTGAGCAGGATGGTGTGCTTGAGTCTCATTGTCTCTGCGATCTTCCGTGATCGCAGCGCTCCGGCCGTTCTGCCGGAACCGCGAGGCCGCGATCAAGCCATGGCCGCATTTTTCACGAAAGCCGAGTCCCTTCTCCTTCCTCAAACCCCGTAGCGCTTGCGTTTGCGATAGAGCGTGGAAACGTCGATGCCGAGCGTGCGCGCGGCGTTCTCCAGCGTGTCGCTGCGCGCCAGCACGCTCTGGATGTGCACGCGCTCCAGTTCGTCCAGCGTCTGCGGCAGGTAGCTCGGCGCCGCCGGCTCGGCGACCGTATCGCCCAGTGCCAGATGATGCGCTTCGATCTGCGGCTCGCTGCAGAGGATGGACGCGCGTTCCACCACGTTGCGCAATTCGCGCACGTTGCCCGGCCAGCGATATCCGGCCAGTGCGCGCCGCGCGGAACCGGCGAAGCCGCGCGCGCGCCGCCCGTGCTCGGCGACGAAACCGGCGAGGAAACGTTCGGCGAGCGGCAGGATGTCCTCGGCGCGCTCGCGCAGGGCCGGCAGCCTCACCGCGATCACGTTCAGGCGATACAGCAGGTCCTCGCGGAACGCGCCTTCGGCGACGCGCTGTTTCAAATCGTGGTTGGTCGCCGCGATCAACCGCACGTCGGCGCGGCGGGTCACCGGGTCGCCCACCCGCTCGTACTCGCGATCCTGCATGAAGCGCAGCAGCTTCGGTTGCAGATCCAGCGGCACGTCGCCGACTTCGTCCAGGAACAACGTGCCGCCGTCGGCCTGGCTCACGCGGCCGGCGGCATTCTGCACCGCGCCGGTGAAGGCGCCGCGGCGATGGCCGAACAGTTCGCTCTCGAACAGGGTGGGCGAGAG
This sequence comes from Rhodanobacteraceae bacterium, assembly GCA_035694895.1. Lineage (GTDB taxonomy): Bacteria > Pseudomonadota > Gammaproteobacteria > Xanthomonadales > Rhodanobacteraceae > 66-474. Next base: position 3,685 of record DASSFA010000251.1, read on the forward strand.
CGAGGGCGCGTTCACGGTCACGAACGGCCCATGCGCGCGCTTGCTCCAGCGATGGATGGCGCGCGCCAGCATGCCCTTGCCGGTGCCGCTCTCGCCGAGCAACAGTACGGTGACGTCGGCGCCGGCCGCGCTGTGCGCGGTTTCCACCACCTGCCGCATCAGCGGCGAGCGGCTGGCCAGCGCGTCATCGGCCTCGTCGGCGCCGACGGCGCGTTCGAGTTGCTCCAGCCGCAGCTCCATGCGCTGAGCGTTGATCTGCCGTTCGGCGGCGGCGCGCAACTGTTCGCAGGAGCACGGCTTGATCACGTAGTCCGACGCGCCGGCGCGCATCGCCGCGACCGCGTTGTCGATCGAGGAGTGCGCGGTGACCATGATGATGCGCATCCAGGGCGCGGCACTACGCAGGACCGGCAGCAGCTCGATGCCCGATGCGCTGCCGAGTTTCAGGTCGAGCAGGCACAGGTCGAATACCATCTGCTGCACCAGCTTTTCCGCGACCTCCGCGCCGTCGGCGCAGGTAACGTCGCAACCGGCGTCTTCGAGGCAGTAGCGGAAGGTCTTGCGGATCGCTGCCTCGTCGTCCACCACCAGCACGCGCGCGCGTGGCCGGTCCTCCTGCATCCGCTCCGGTGGCAACGGTTCCACGTGCGCCTTGTTGTTTTCCATCGCGACTCCGTGGTGCGTCCTTGCCGGTCCAATGTGCGCCGTGGATCATCCGCGTTCCACGACGATCATCACACTCTCCCCAACCTGCGCGGCAACACACCCGCCGCGCCGACACCAGGGGTGACGGTGTTGGCCTGTCCATGGCGATCCAGACGAGCCGGGCCAATCCATGGCGCGGCAGGGTTGCCGGTCCCGCACATCGCATCTGCGCCGTCGCAGCGGGTGCGGGCTTCGAAAGCGCGGGCATTTTGCAAGCGGGAATGTGACGGTTTTGCAAATTGCATGGTCGCCGGCGCGCGGCGGCGCGCAAGCCCTTGTCGGGCAAGGGCCGGACGGCTCGGGAAGGCTGGCACGTGTCTTGAGGGAAACGGACCGGCGGCGCGTCGCGGATCCAAAAAGCCAAGGCCGGCACAAGACACCAAGGCAGGTTTCCATCGCAGCACTCCCCCTGTTGCGATGGACCCCCAAGGCAAGGACGCAAGCTCGCATCGGACGCACCCGGATCCGCGACCCCGCCGTTCTTGTACCCGAAGCAATGGAGTTTCAGCTCATGGCGAAGCAATCCTCGTCGAAATCCGGCCAGCACGGTTCCCAACGCAGTTCCAATTCGCAGAACACCTCGAACGCCTCGCGCTCACGTTCGACCGGTTCCCGCGGCGCCCCGGGGCGTTCGCAGTCCGGCCATTCGCAACAGGCCTCGGGCCATCGTCGCGCCAGCAGCGAAGAAGAGGAAT
>DASSFA010000252.1:0-2138 GCA_035694895.1 Rhodanobacteraceae bacterium
GAACAGGATGGCCGCGCGCCTGCAGGGCGCCCCGGAGAACCGGAATCTGGCGCCGCGTCCCTGCTACCAGTGGCCCCAGTGGGAAGGAACCGGCGCCGTGAACCTTGTCGATGCGGCGTACCAGACCGCCATCGCCACGCAGGCGCTTTCGTACATGCCCTTCGAGCAGGCGCAGCGTATTGCACAGGCCTACGGATACCAGCATTTCTATCAGCAGGCTTTCAACCTGTTCCGCAGCATGTTTCTAAAACCGGCTGCAGCAAGCCAGTGCGTGGCGGAACTGAAAAGCTTCAGCCACAACGAACGACTGCTCGACTCCGCCTACGCGCCCCTGATCGGCCCCGACAAGACGAGCTGGCCCGGCACGCAGCCGATGCCGGTCGCCCCGACGAATTCCTCGAAGTGAACCCGCCATGACCTACACCGCGCAAGAACGCCTTCACGAAGAACTCGAATCCATCCGCGATTCCGGCCTGTACAAGGAAGAACGCGTCATCACCTCGCCGCAGTCGGCCGAGATCACGCTGGCCGATGGCCGCAAGGTGCTGAACTTCTGCGCCAACAATTACCTGGGTCTCGCCGATCATCCACGCCTGATCGATGCGGCCAAGAAAGCGCTGGACACGCACGGCTTCGGCATGGCGTCGGTGCGCTTCATCTGCGGCACCCAGGATCTGCACAAGCAACTGGAACACGACATCGCGAAGTTTTTCGGCACCGACGACGCGATCCTGTACGCCGCCTGCTTCGATGCCAACGGCGGCCTGTTCGAGCCGCTGCTCGGCGAGAACGACGCGATCATCTCCGACGCGCTGAACCACGCCTCGATCATCGACGGCATCCGCCTCTGCAAGGCCAAGCGTTTTCGTTATGCCAACGGCGACGTGGCCGACCTGGAAAAACAGTTGCAGGCTGCCGATGCGGAGGGCGCGCGTACCAAGCTGATTTCATCGGACGGCGTGTTCTCGATGGACGGCGTGGTCGCCCCGCTGGACAAGATCACCGCGCTGGCGAAGAAGTACAACGCGCTGGTGCACATCGACGAGTGCCATGCCACCGGCTTCCTCGGCAAGACCGGCCGCGGTTCGGCCGAAGTGCACGGCGTGCTGGACAGGATCGACATCTTCACCGGCACGCTGGGCAAGGCGCTGGGTGGCGCGGTCGGCGGCTTCACCACCGGCCGCAAGGAAATCATCGACATGCTGCGGCAGCGTTCGCGGCCGTACCTTTTTTCCAACTCGCTGCCGCCGGCGCTGGTCGCGGCGTCGATCGAAGTCTTGAAAATGCTGGACGAGGCCGGTGAATTGCGCGAGAAGCTCGCGGAGAACACGCGCTACTTCCGCGACGCGATGACGAAAGCCGGCTTCGAGATCAAACCCGGCAACCACCCGATCGTGCCGGTGATGACCCACGACGCCAAACTCGCACAGGCGATGGCGGCGGGGCTGCTGGACGAAGGCATCTATGCAATCGGGTTTTTCTTCCCGGTGGTGCCAGAAGGCAAGGCCCGCATCCGCACCCAGATGTGCGCGGCGCATACGCGCGAGCACCTGGATCGAGCGATCGCGGCGTTCACGAAGGTCGGGCGCGCGACCGGATTGTTGAAAGCGTAAACAAATACGCTCGTGTCGGCAAACCAAGCGGCGATACGCTCGGCCTGCGACCGCCTCTCCCGAGGGAGAGGGGTTCAAAATCTCAGTGCGGGTGCATCAGCAATTCGATTTTCCCGATCGTCCACATGCCGTGGCGCGGATCGCCGGTGGCGAAGATGCACAGCGCATGATGGCCCTGGGTCGCGGGAATGTCGGCGGTCAACGTGGTTTGCAGTTTCGTTTGCGCAGCCCTGGCCAGCGGATAGGTCGCGAGCAGCGGGCCGTCGCAGGAATCGAGATGAATCTGGAATTCGCCGGCCGCTGTCGCCTCGGGTCGCGCGACGACTTTCGCGTTGTCGGTCCACAACTGGAAATGCCATGGCAGGTTGCCGACGGTCAGCGCGATGCGCTTGACGCCATCGAGCGGCGCATCCTTCCACTGCCAGCACATGTTCTCGATATCGATCTTGTAAACCGGGCGATCTCCGCGTAGCGGGCGATCGTCTTCAAGCCGCAGTACAAGCTGGTTCTTGCAGGCATCGAGCT
>DASSFA010000253.1:0-4051 GCA_035694895.1 Rhodanobacteraceae bacterium
CGATCGGAGGGCACCACTTCTGCGTCCACCCGCGCGATGTCCACAGTGGCCGGCAGGTGCATGGGATCGATGGACAACTTGGTGCGCTGGTAGGCGTTGAGCGGCGTGATCAGCAGGTCGCCGCCTGAATTGGTGAAGCCGATCGGCCGGTTCTCCAGCTTCACCGGCACGTCGGCAACGCCACTCGTGGACACCACCGCAAATGCATCATCGATGTGGCGCGCGGCGAAGAACTGCTTGTCCATGAAGACCAGCGCGCCGCTGAGATCCGCATAACCGTAGGTGCCGCCCGCGAATCTCTGCATGCCGGCAATGATTTCGCCGTTCTGGCCGCGATAGCCGATCTCGGCCTGGCCGTCGGTCTCGTTCTCGCCGGTCTGGGCGCGCACGCGCCAGCCAAAGCCGCCGTCCGGGTTCACCGGCTGGCTGGCGTCCGCGGTGAACAGGGTCCCCTGGCGGTCATGCGTCACTGAAAGGCTGGCGGACACGTTGTGATCCAGCGCGAGCGATACGCCGAGGAAGATGCTGCGATCGGCGTGGTCGTCCAGGTTCTGGTTGATGCTGAAGTCCAGCGATGCGCGGTTGCCCAGCGACTTGAAGTAATAGGCGCTGGCGAAACGCGTGCGCGGCTGATCCGGGTATTGCAGGCCGACGTAGCTCAACCCGAGGCTGCCGTACGGCCCCATGGTGACGCCCGCCAGTGCGCGGTCGGAACGCTGCGGCGGCAGCGTTCCGTAGCGCGACGCCACATCGCGGAAATCGCCGAAGGTGCGCAGGGTGTCGAGCGAGAAGTTGAACCGCTCGTTGCGCCAGTTGTAGCCGAGCTCGGCCTGGGAGCCGGTTGCGCCGTGATCGCGGCTGCCGGAATACGCGACATTGACGATGCCGGCACGCCCGACCTCGACCACCGCGCCGATGCCGCCGTTGGCCAGTCCCGCAGTGCCTTCGGCGTGGCCGGCGAGGGTCAGCCAGTCCCGCACGCCGTAACGGTAGACACCGCTGAATGCGGGATCGTTGCCATAGGAAAACGAGCTTATGCCGTAGTCCTTCCGCACGAAGCCGGCATCCAGCGAATAGTCGCTGAGCCCCTCGCGCAGCAATTGGTTCGCGGTGTAGAAGGGAAATGCCAGCGAGGTCTGCCGCCCGAGCGCGTCGGTGACGACAACCTCGGCCTGGCCGTTTCCGTTGACGATCGGCACGGTGTTCAACTGGTAAGGGCCAGCCGGAATGTGGCCGCTGTACTGCTTCAGCCCGTTCACGTACAGCTCCACGGTCGAGGGCAGCGCGGCCTGGCCGTAGAACGCCGGTACCGGGAAGGTCACCAGATCGGGTTGCAGCGCGAAATTGCGTTGCAACTGGATGCCGCCCAGGCGTGTGGCCCGGCTCCAGTCCAGACTTCCGCTGATGATGTCGCCGAGCCGCAAGGTCAGCGCCGAATCCACGTAGGAATGACTGAAAGTGGTGTCCAGGCGCACGCTGTCCGTCCGGGTGCCGAAACCGTGCAGTTCGTTCACCCGCGAAAGCGCCGTGTTGGACAGCACGCCCCATTGGTTGAATGCGCGCAATTCGGCAAAGGCCGACAGCGAGGAATTGCCGCTGTCGTCATGCGTGGTGTACAGGTCATAGTTCAGCAGCAGGCCCGGCGAAGCCTCCGGCTGCGGGATCGGATTGGGTCGCGTATTGAGCACCGCCGTGCTCACGTTGAGCAGATCGAAAGGCGCGGTGATGTCCAGGCGCTGTGCTGTCTCGTCGTAGTGCACGACGACGCCCGGCAACGAGTCCAGCGTGAGTGTTTCCGATGCGTTTGCGGGCAGGCGGAACCCGAGCTTGCGGAGGGTCTCCGCGCTCGCGCGGAAGTGCTCGCCTTCGTGCACGAAATGGCCGATCTGGCGGGTGTCGTCGCCATTCAGTACGACCTCCAGGTAGAGGTCTTCACCGGCGTTGTCGGCGGCGGCGCTGGAAGACGAATCCGGAATCACCGAAACGCCCGTCGCGTCCATGGCCGGCCCGCTGTCCGGGGCGGCATCGGTCGCGGCGATGGCGATGGCCGGTGCCAGCAATGCGCTAGCGATGCAGATCGTCGCCCGGAAGCGGTTGCTCGACCGGCTTTCCATTGACCGTAACCTTCAGGAGAGTGCCGTTGCCGAGCTGCGCCGCAGGCGCCTGCAGCGGCCAGCGCATGGTGGATCCGGGCAGCACGTAGCCGAGCAGCCCGTTCGAAAGGGTGATGCGTTTGCCGCCGGGAAGCTGCAGGCTCGCATCGCTTATCTGCGCGTGTCGTGCTCCGGCGTTGTGCGCCACGAGCTCGATTGCATTGCCATCGTGCCGCAGGGACCAGGTCAGGGCAGGCGTCGCGTTGATCGAACCGGCTGGCTCGATGAAGGCCGGGACGGAATAACGCAGGATGTATCGGACGCTGGACCTGTCCTCTTTTTCCGGCTGCGGAAGCTCGTCAACCAGCAACCGGTATGCATCCTCGTTCGTGTTGGCCGCCGCACCAGTCCGGATCACCCGAACGAGCTGCTGGGCGCCGGGCTGTAGGCTCAACATCGGCGGGCTGGCCACCAGCCCTTGCGTGGGGACCAACACATCCTTGCCATCCACCTGGGTCCAGTGGAATACGCGCACTTGCGCGCGCAGGACATCGTTACCCGTATTGGTCAACCACACGCCCTGTGCGGTATTCCCGGGTGCGAACTCGAGCCCGACCGGCGCCACCTGCAAACCCGAGGCGCCGGCCGAGCCGCATGCGATCAGCAGCGCGGCCGCTAGGCCGCGCAATAGGATGTGTTTCGACATGACTGACCGCCGCCTGTCCCGCAATCAACGGATCAATAGGTCACGGTGACCGCGACGGTGTCGGTATAGGTACCGGCCGGCGGGGTGGTCTGGGCCGGGACTTCGCCGTACACGGTGAAGGTCTGCTGCGTACCGGTGCCGGTGCTCGTGACCGTATTGGTGCCGATCGTGTTGCCCCACACGGTGTTGTGGCCGCTATCGGAATAGAGCTGATAGCCCACGGTGTTCGTGCCGTTCTTCATCAAGCGTCCATTGACGTTGGCCGCGCCGCCACCATCGAGGCCGACGTTGTAGCTCGCGCCATCGGTGCAGGTCACGGTGATGGTCGAGGTGTTGTACACGGCGGCGGTCAACGGCCCCTGAGTACCGAAGTCCAGGGTGGTCGGTGCCACGGTGCTGACATCGCACGCGTTCTGGATGGTGATCTTCACGTTCATGTTCGCGGTGCTGGTGCCTGCACGGGCGACATCGAACGGTTGAACGGCGAGGCCGGCAGCGACAACGGCGGCTGCCAGCAGAGCGGTCTTGAGCTGCATGTGATTCCCCAAGGATTGTGGAGTGGACTCGACATTGCCGAATCCACGCGGGTTCGGCCGGGCGGGATTCTAGCAACCGCCGTGCCATCCGTGTCTAAAGTCATTTCCGAGAATCGCGTCACAAATTGCAAATTCGCTGCAAATGGCGTCCTGATTTGTGAGCGGATGCGCACAACGTGTTGCGAACCCGGTCTCATTTGGATACGCGCGCGTAGCGTGCCCGGGACGGTCACAATTCGACGCGGCGGGTCGCGGCTTGGAGCGGCCGGCGTGCGGAAGCCCCTTTTTTTGTTGACTTGCAGGTGGATCCCCGCGAAAATGATCGGTCTTTGCGGAGGGCTCTCCGGCGCCGAGGTCAGAAGCGCCGGTTTGGTCGTCTCCGTTTTCGGCGATTTTCGGAGGGATACCCAAGCGGCCAACGGGGGCAGACTGTAAATCTGCTGGCTTACGCCTTCGGTGGTTCGAATCCACCTCCCTCCACCAGCTTTACAAGTTGCAGGACAGTTTTGTGGAGGTGGATGAGAACCACCGGTTCGACAAAATTGTCTGGAACAATTTTGAACGCGGCGCGTAAGCGGCGCGGCCCGAAGGGCGGAGGGCAGGATGTCCGGAGTAATCCACCTCCCTCCACCAGTTGCAATGCAACGGAGCGCGGTTGCTCCGCCAGAGAACACCGCTGTCGCGGGAGTAGTTCAATGGTAGAACCTCAGCCTTCC
>DASSFA010000254.1:0-8224 GCA_035694895.1 Rhodanobacteraceae bacterium
CCGGCTTGCCCTTGAACACATGCGGCACGTGCACGGTCTGCAATCCGAGCACCGCCTTCACCGAACCGTGCAGCGATGCCGGGATCACCACGTCGGCGCTGTTCGCGAAGGCCGCGCGACCGTCATGCGTGCGCACCGAAACCATCTGCGTGTTGAACGCGCGTTGCACCAGGCCCGCCGGCGCATCACCCGAAACCAGCAGCCGGTTGGGCGCGATGGTCACGTTGTGGAATCCCGACTGGGTCAGGAAATCCGCGACGGACTGCGCCTGCGCACTGGTCGGCGCATAGTCGGCCAGGAACTGCTGCGGGGACATCACGTGGTGCTGGGCGATCGCGGCGTCGAGTTGCGCCTCGTTGCGCAGGTTGAGCGCGACCGTCACGTGGAGCGAATGCGACATCGGCAGCGCACCGGTGACCGTGTCTCCGGACTCGAGAGTGGTGGCGTGCGAGACCGCCACGCTCTGTGGAGCCGGTGCAGCGGCGGCAAAGGTCGAGCCCGCCGCAAGGGCAAGCGCCAACGCGACCGTCAGCGCGTTCTTCCGAAACTGATACATATGGAACCCTCTTGTGAGTTGTGGAAAACGAATGCGCACCCGTGCGCATGAAGGCGGGACATCCCTTCCCACCTCCTCCAAATCGAATCAGCGAGGCCGGACTGGCCGGCCTCGCCGGAGTATCGTGTTACTGGACGTTCAAAGCGGTGTCGTCAATCACGAACGACGTCTGCAGTGAGTAGTCTTCCGTGCCCGTGAACTTCACCACCACGGTCTGGCCGATGTAGGCCGACACGTCATTGGTGTGCAGCGTGTACCCGGTGTTGGCGTTCAGGTTGGAGTACGTCGCCAACGTCTTGAGCAGCGTGCCGGAGGTGCTGTACAGCCGCACGTACAAGTGGTCGTACGCGCTGCCCGACGGGTTCTCGGCAGTGTCGATGTGCAGGTAATACGACAGCTTGGCCGAGGTCTTGCCGCTCGGAATGATCACGGTTTGCGACACGTTGTCCGTGTGCGTGGTGCCGTAGCCATCCAGGTACGCGTAGTACGTGCCGCTGTGCGGCGATTCACCGCAGGAGCTGTCGCACAGCGTGCCGGAGCTCATCGTCCACGGCGAGGCCGAACCGGTTTCCCAACCCGGGTTGCCGAGCAACTGGGTCACCGTGCCGCCGCTGGAGACCGTCACCGATTCGGTCTTCGAGCTCTGCTGGCCGTCGGCGCTGTCGGTCACGGTCTCGGTGACACTGTAGGTACCGGCCGCCGCGTAGGTGTGGCTCGGGTTGGTCGCGGTCGAAGTTGCGCCATCACCGAAGGTCCAGGAATGCGAGCCGATGGTGCCGCCCGAATCCGTGGAAGTGTCGGTGAAGTTCGCGGTCAGCCCGCTGGTGGTGAAGCTGAAGTTGGCAGACGGAGTACCGCCGGTACCACCGCCACCGCCGCCCGTCACATGCGATACGAAGTTGGCGATGTTCACGCTGCCGAAGCCGGTCGGATAATCCCAGCCGGTCGCGGCGGTCTCGCCATTGTTGTTGCCGGACGTGACGTCGTGGAAGTCGGCCGCGTAATTGCTGCCCGCGTCGGAGTAGATCAGCGGAGCGGCGAACCCGAGCGTGGACTTGGTGGCCAGCGCACGCGCCCACACGCCCACGAACAACGGCGAAGCCAGGCTGGTGCCACCGATCTGCTGGTTGGCACCGTCCACGATCACGATGGCGCCGGAGTTCGGATCGCCGTCGAACGCGATGTCACCGAGACCACGATGCGAATTGCCGGCATTCTGGCCGACGCCGTTCTGCCAGCTCGGCTGCGGTTCGTACGTGCTGGGGCTGCCGCCGGTCGCACCCTCGTTGCTGGCCAGTTCGTTCCACACCACCTCGCCGCCCCAGGTCGTGGTGCCGCTGGTGTACAGGCCTGTGCCGCTGACCGCCACCACGTACTGCGAATTCGCCGGCCAGGAAGGCGTGGTGCCACCGGTGCCGCACTCGTCCGCGCCGGAGTCGCCGGTCGAAATCGAGAAGGTCTGGCCCTGGGCCACAGCCTGCTGGAAGATGTTGTCGTCTTCCGCGACGCCGTTCACCTCGGCGCCCGTTTCGCATCCGCCGATCGAGACGTTGATGATCTTGACGATGTTGTCGCTGACGACCTTGTTGAAGTCGGCGGTCAGGTCGGCGTCCGACAGCGTCGGAGTGTCGTACAGGTACAGCGCCTGCACGCCGCCGCTGATGCCGACGATGTCCTGCGTATCGAGATCCCATTCACCGTCGCCGCTGGTATCCGTGCCGCCACCGTTCACGGTCACGATGTTCAACGGGATGTTTGCGTAGCCGTTCTGCGAAAGGAACTTCGCGAAATCGCTCTTGACGTTGGCCATGCTGCCCTGGGTGATCACGCCGACCGGCACGGTGGACGCGGTGGCCGTGCTGCCGGCACCGTAAATGGTCGCGAAGTCCTTCGGGTTGTGGCCGACCATGGACCCGGTAACGTAGGTTTGTGCGTTGGTGTGCACCGAGAAGGGCTGCGCCACGACGTGATTGGTGTGTGCGATATGCACCGTCTGCAGGCCGAGCACCGAAGCGACGATCGGCTGCAATGAAGCCGGCACGGACGCATCGCTGGAGTTCGCATAGGCCATGCGGCCGTCATGCGTCTTCACGCTCACCAGCGAGGTATGGAACGTGCGCTGCACGGCCCCGGCCGGCGCATCGCCCGAAACCAGCAGGCGGTTCGGCGCGATCTCGACGTTGGTGAAGCCCGACTGCTTCAGGAAATCAGCCACGGCCTGTGCCTGCTCCGCGGTCGGCGAATACTGCGCCAGGAACTGTTCGCTGGTGAGCGGGGTGAAGCCGGGCCTGGAAATCAGCGCGTCCAGTTGCGCCTTGTTGCGCAAGTTCAGCCCGATCACGATGTGCATCGGCTTGGATATGGCCAATGCGCCCGCAACCGCATCGCCCTTGCTCAAAACCGTTGCATGGGCGATCGCTTGCGCGGACGGAGCGGCATTCGCCACCGCGCCCGCGGCCAGACTCAACGCAACAACGAGAGCTTTCACACGAAATTTGCTTGCCATCACAACCTCCCTCAGGTGGAAGAAAGCGCGGCCGCACTCATGCGGCGCGCGGGACGACTGCGCACGAAATCCGCGAACGCACTCTCCCCATCCGGCAATTGCTGCCGGACCCTTCTTCACACGTGCTTGCGGTGGCAATTGGAAGCAACGTTGTGAGCGCGCACCGCCGCGGTTGCTTCGGCGCCCTCACACCGAAGCCGCGACAACGTAGCAGTCCAGAATACGTCGCGCACGCTGCGATGCACCATGTCAAGTGCACGCGGTCACAATTGGGGCTGTACTTTGTGAATTACGGTGAAGAGATGCGGTGGCGGATCAGCGCCGCACGCTCTTGATCAGGTGCGCGCGGCGCGAGCGGAACACCCACGCCCCCAGCGTCAGCAGCAACAGCAGCGGCGCCCCCCAGTAGCTGAGCATGAACAACGCGGACAGCGGCCCGCGCGATTCGGAAAACAGCAGGTCGATGGCCGCGTCGGGCCGCGCCTCGATGGCGCCGTAGGAATTGCCGAAGGCGGCATTCGCCATGGATTCACCGACGGCCTGCAAGACAGGCGAGCGGGAAACCAGCGGGTTGCCCAGCGCGATGTAGGTCTGCGTGATCGGGGCCTGGATTTCTGCTGCCCTGGCAATCGCCACGCCCACTGCAGGTTGCCGCGCCAGTGCGCCGAAAGTCAGCACGTCGATCAGCAGGAACAGCAGGAAAAAACTGCCGAAAAGGACGTAACGTTGAATGCGCATGACCGCGACTCCGCACGCTCGCGCACAGCTTCGCGCAGCGGCGAATCACGGTCAACCGGAATTGGTGAGACCCCCTGCACGTTTCGGCTTGGCGGCGGCAAAGCGTGGAAAACGCTCAGAGCATTCCGGTTTCCAGCTTGGCCGCGTCCGACATCATGGAATGGTTCCACGGCGGATCGAATACCAGGTCCACGTCCGCTTGCGTGACGGTCGGAATCATCTCCAGCTTGTTGCGCACGTCGTCCACCAGGATGTCGCCCATGCCGCAGCCGGGCGCGGTCAAGGTCATCTTGACGTACACCGAGCGCTGCCCATCCTCGCGCTTTTCAAGATCGACGTCATAGACCAGGCCGAGATCCACCACGTTCACCGGGATCTCCGGGTCGAAGCAGGTGCGCAACTGCTGCCAGACCACGCGCTCGACGTCGGCGTCGTCCGCACCCTCGGGCAGGGAGATCGGCTCGGGCGGCTGCTTGCCCAGGGCATCGGCATCCGCGCCGGCAATGCGGAACAGATTGCCCTCGACGTAGACTGTGAAACTACCCCCAAGTGCCTGAGTGATATAGCCGACCTGGCCGGCCGGCAGCATCACCTCGTCCCCTTGCGGGACCATGATTGCGGCACAATCGCGGCTAAGGGTGAAGGGTTCGCTGCTGGGACTGAAGCCGCTCATCTCCCGTAATTATAGCGTGACACGGCAGGAAACTTGCTTTGCCGGAGCGAAACGGCGGACATCAAAATGGGGCCGCGGGGTACGAGATCCAGGGGGAAACACGTGAAGCGGTGGTCGGGCGCGATCCTGCTCTGGATGCTCGCGATCCCGGCCGCGCTCGCGCTCGACGCGAAGCTGCCGTTCCGCGCCTTCATCCTCGACAACTGGAGCGTCGAACAGGGGCTGCCGCAGATCACCGCGCTCTCGATCACGCAGGATCGCGCGGGCTATCTCTGGATCGGCACGCAGATCGCGCTGGCGCGCTTCGACGGCGTGCGCTTCACCACTTTCGATCGCGACCACGCCGGCGTGGACACCGGCATGATCACCGCGAGCTGGGCCGACGACACCGGCGCGGTCTGGTTCGGCGGCACGCAAGGCCTGCTGCGCGAGCGCGATGGGCGCTTCCAGGATTTCGGCGGTGATGCCGTGTACGCGATCATGGATGCCGGCGACGGTACGCCGCTGCTGGCCACCTCGCGCGGGCTGGCGCGCGTGCGCGGAAACCGGATCGCGCCGGTCGAGGGCTACGATGGCGCGGCGCTCAGCCTGTTGCGCGAAGGCGACACGCTCTGGATCGGCGGCGCCGGCCGTCTGTGCCGGACAGCATTCCCGAAAGGCTTTTCCGTCAACCCGCCGGATTGCCTTGCGATCACGGCGGCCAACGGCGAACACCCTGAAATCAACTGGCTTGCACGCGCGCGCGGCGCGGTGTGGCTGGGCTCGCATGGCGGCTTGCTGAAACTGGAAGGCCGGCGCGCCGTGCCGGCGGCACTCGGCGACGACCTCGACCGCACCGCCATCGAATCCCTTTATACCGACCACGACGGGGTGTTGTGGATCGGAACGGTGGATGCGCTGTACCGCTATCTCCCGGACGGAACACTGGAAAGCCTCGCCGACGCCGACATCGCGCGCGATCCGTGGGTGCAGGCCCTGTTCGAGGACCGCGCCGGCAATCTCTGGATGGGCAGCCACACCGAAGGGCTTTATCGGGTCTGGAACGGCTGGGTGCGGCGCGTATCCACGCGTGATGGCCTCGCCGATCCATTCGTGTGGAGCGTATTGCGCGGGCCTGACGGACGCATCGTGTTCGGCACCAATTCCGACGTCGAGAGCTTCGACGGCCAGCACGTGCAGATGCTGGTTTCGGGAAAAGCGCTGCCGAATCCCTCCGCCTACGAGTTGCATTACGACCATCGCGGCCGGTTGTGGATCGGCACACGCGCGGGGATCGCCGTCTACGACCACGGCAGGATCGTCACGCCTCCGCAACTCGCGGCACTCTCACCGTGGCAGATCAACGACATCCACGAAGTCGCCGGCGACGATTTCTGGATCGGCACGTCCGGCGGCCTCTACCGCTGGCGCGATAACACGCTCGAACGTGCCGATCCGGGCGCCAGCGTCGCCGCCGCGCGCATCCGCACCATCCTGCCGTTGGCCGCCGATCACCTGCTGATCGGTACCGAGGACGGCGTACGCGAATGGCAGGATGGCAAGCTCACGCAGCCGGCGTGGGCCGCGCCATTGCGCGGCCATTTCGTTTCGCGCCTGGCCTGGCTGCGCAAGGGACTGCTCGGCGTCGCGACCATCGATGCCGGCGTCGGCACTGTGGCGGACGGCAAGCTGCGAATGATCGGCCAGAACGACGGTCTGCCCAGCGACAATGCCTGGACGCTCGACGTGCTGGACGACAGGTTGTACGTCGCCTCGATCGCCGGCGTGTGGCGTTTGCCGCTTTCGCAATTGCCGCTGCCGGGCTCGCCGCTACGCCACGTGACACCCCAATTGATCGCCGGACAGGGCCGCGACGGCAGCATGCAGCACGTGCGCTGCTGCAATGGTGGCGCCGGCGCGCGCAGCCTCGTTGACGGGCACGCGATCTGGTACACGACGGTTTCCGGAGCGTTGCGGATCGACGTTGACTCGCTGGGGCCGCATCCGCACGCACCGGCGTCGGTGATCGAGGCGGTGATCCATTCAGGACGGTCGTTTCCGGCACAGCCGTTCGAACTGCGCGACGGCGCGCGCGATCTTTCCATCCAGTACACCGCCCCCTACCTGCGCGTCGCTCCGCTGCATTTCCGCTATCAGTTGCAGGGCTACGACGCCGACTGGCAGGACGCGGGCGCTCGCCGCGCGGCGTTCTACACGCATCTTCCGCCGGGTCATTACAAATTCCGCGTGGCCGCGGCGTTCCTGGGTGATCGCCGTTTCGGGCCCGAAGCGGATCTGGCGATCAACGTGCCGCCGCACTGGTACGAGCGCGACATGGTTCGCCTCGGTGCGTTCATCCTCATGCTCGCCGCGATCGCATTGCTGCTGGGCTGGTGGCAACGTCTGCTGCAGCGCCGTGCCGCCTATCTGGAGGCGCAGGTGGCGCGACGTACCGAGCAGCTCGCGCGCGCCAACGAGCGCCTGCGCCTGGCCAACATGGCGCTCGCCGAGGAAAGCCATACCGACACCCTGACCACCCTGCACAACCGCCGCCACCTGCTTGCGCAACTGCCCGGCCTGCTCGCCACCGGCGCGAGCGTGGGCGTCATGCTCATCGACCTGGACAACTTCAAGCAGGTCAATGATCGCTACGGACACGCCACCGGCGACAACGTGCTCTATGCGATCGGCCGCCTGCTCGCCGAGGCGCGGCGCGGCAGCGACCTCACCGTGCGCTGGGGCGGCGAGGAATTCCTGTTGCTGTTGAGCGGCGTGGATGCGGCCTCGGCGTTCGCCACCGCCGAGCGCCTGCGCCGCGACATCGCCGCGCAGGATTTCGGCGATGGCCGGGGCGGCAAGATCCGCCTGACCTGTTCGATCGGCTTCAGCCTGCATCCGCTCGCCGAGGAAACCAGCAACGAAACCTTCGAGGCCGCCCTGGAACTCGCCGACCTGGCGCTTTATCGCGCCAAGCGCGACGGCCGCAATTTGAGCATCGGCCTGCTCGCGACGGCACCGCTGTCGAACGAGATCCTGCAGGAACCGCTGGCGCGGCAACTGGATGCGCTGCTCGCCGACGGCAAAGTGCGCTGGGTGCGCGCCGAATCGTGAGCCCCGCGCGAATCCGGCGTGGGCCCAAGTTATCATCGGCACCGATTGTTTCCGCAGGCACCGATGAACGACAGCAACCGGACCACCGATCACGCCCGTACCTCGCTGGCATCGCGCGCCGCGCGCGCGCTGCTTTCGGTTTTCGCGCTGCTGATGTGCGCGCTCGCGCTGGGGGCGGTGGTCGCGCTGCTGGCGTTGTTCACCGGCATCCGCCCCTGCTGGTGGATGCTACCCGGTGCGATCGTGCTGACCTGGATCCTGCGCGTCACCGGCAGCCTGGGCGGCTCGCTGGCGCCGCTACTGGCCGCGTTCGCCGTGCTGCTGGCCGGCGCCTACGCAGAATGCCTGACCGCGATCGCGCGCGTCGCCGCGATCACCGGCGCCAGTTTCTCCGAAGCCTGGCACCTGGGCGGCGCGGCGCTGACCTGGCAGATCGCCGAGCTCGGACTGTCGCCATTGAGCGTGCTGGTCTACGCCGCGGCGGCGATCATCGCGGGGTCGCTCGCGACACGACCGGCTCGCCCGTAGGGCGATTCTTGATCTCATCACAAGAGCAGCCAAACCGCCCGAGAGGAATCTTCGCAAAGCGTAGCGAGCGAAGGCAGGTTGCACGTCGCCGGAGCTCAGGAACCGGAGTGTATATGTCAATACATGAGGATTC
>DASSFA010000255.1:0-8334 GCA_035694895.1 Rhodanobacteraceae bacterium
CGTGTACGAATGGACGGCGCTGGACAAGCGCGGCCTCAAGATGAAGGGCGAGATGCAGGCGCGCAACGCCAACCTGGTCAAGGCGGAGCTCCGCCGCCAGGGCATGAACCCCCAGACTGTCAAGGAGCGCGCCAAGCCACTGTTCGGTGCAGCCGGCAAGCCGGTGAAGCCGCGCGACATCGCAATCTTCAGCCGCCAGATCGCGACCATGATGGCGGCCGGCGTTCCGATGGTGCAGTCCTTCGAGATCATCGCCGGCGGCCAGCGCAACGTGCGCCTGAAGAACATGCTGACCGACGTCAAGCAGGGGATCGAGGGCGGTTCGGCGCTGCACGAGGCTCTGGGCAAATATCCGGTGCAGTTCGACGAGCTGTACCGCAACCTGGTGCGGGCCGGCGAATCGGCCGGCGTGCTGGATACCGTGCTGGACACGGTGGCCACCTACAAGGAGCGGATGGAGGGGATCAAGGCCAAGATCAAGAAGGCGCTGTTCTACCCGGCCATGGTGATGTGCGTGGCCATCCTGGTCACCCTGATCCTGCTGATCTTCGTGGTACCGGTGTTCCAGGGCGTGTTCCAGGAAGCGGGCGTGCAGTTGCCGGCCTTCACCCAGATGATCGTGAACGCCTCGAATTTCATGCAGCACTGGTGGTTCCCGGTGCTCGTCGTGGTGGTCGGCGGCGGCGTCGCAATCACGATGGCATACAAACGGTCGGAGAAGGCGGCGCATTTCGTGGATCGCATGTCGCTGCAGATCCCGATCATCGGCAACATCCTGCGGCAGTCGGCGATCGCGCGATTCGCACGCACGCTGGGCGTCACCTTCCGCGCCGGCGTGCCGCTGGTGGAGGCGCTGGACGCGGTGGCCGGAGCGACCGGCAGCGTGGTGTACGGCGAGGCGGTGCGACGCATGCGCGACGACATCGCGATCGGCCACCAGTTGCAACTGGCGATGCGCCAGACCGCGCTGTTCCCCAACATGGTCGTGCAGATGGTCGCGATCGGCGAGGAATCCGGTGCGCTGGACACGATGCTGTTCAAGGTCGCCGACTTCTACGAGGAAGAGGTCAACAACGCGGTGGACACGCTGTCCACCCTGCTGGAGCCCCTGATCATGGTGGTCATCGGCATCCTCGTAGGCGGCATGGTGGTCGGCCTGTACCTGCCGATCTTCAAGCTCGCCGGCGCGTTCTGATTTCTGACGATGATTGTGCTCGCGGGCATGCCGGCTGCGGCCTGGATCGCCGTGGCCTTCGTGCTCGGGCTGCTGGTCGGCAGCTTCCTCAATGTCGTGATCCTGCGCCTGCCGGCGCGGCTGATGTACGGCTGGCGCCGGGATGCACGCGAGGTGCTGGAGCTTGGCGATCCCGATGAACCGGTGCCGCCGGGCATCGTGCGGCAGGCGTCGCATTGCCCTCATTGCAAGCACCCGCTCGCGGCATACGAAAACGTTCCGCTGCTTTCCTGGCTGGCACTGCGCGGCCGCTGCCGTCATTGCAAGGCGCCGATCTCGATCCAGTATCCGCTGGTCGAACTGCTGACCGCCGTGCTCAGCGCGGTGGTGGTCTGGCGCTTCGGACCGACCTGGGCCGCACTCGCCGCCTTGTTCTTCACCTGGTTCCTCATCGCCGCCGCCGGCATCGACCTGCGCACGCAACTGCTGCCCGATCAGCTCACGCTGCCGTTGCTGTGGCTGGGTCTGCTGATCGCGCTCGTGCCGTTGTTCGCCGATGCGCGATCCGCAATCATCGGTGCGGCGATCGGCTATCTCGCGCTGTGGTGCGTGTACTGGCTGTTCAAGCTGCTCACCGGCAAGGAAGGCATGGGCTACGGCGACTTCAAGCTGCTGGCGGCGCTCGGCGCCTGGATGGGACCGGTGGCGCTGCTGCCCGTCATCCTGCTGTCGTCCTTGATCGGCGCGATCGTCGGCTTGATTGCCTTGCAGGCGCGCGGACAGGACCGCTCCACGCCGATTCCGTTCGGCCCCTTCCTCGCCGCGGCGGGCTGGGTGTGGTTCGTGTTCGGCAGCGCCATTCTCTCGGCCTATCTGCATTTCAGCGGTTTGAGGTAACGCCGTGCCCGGCGACGCTCGATTCGTCATCGCGCTGACCGGCGGGGTGGCCGCGGGCAAGAGCGAAGTCACACGGCGATTCGAGGCTGTCGGCGTGCATGTGTACGACGCCGATCTCGCGGCGCGCGCGGCGGTGGAGCCCGGCGAGCCTGCGCTGACCGAAATCGAATTCGTGTTCGGGCCGGAGGTGTTGAACCCGGACGGATCGCTCGACCGCCGGGTGATGCGCGAACGCGTGTTCGCCGATGCCGGGCTTCGCGCGAAGCTCGAAGCGATCGTGCATCCGCGCGTGAACGAGTGGTTGCGGCGGCGCGTGGCGACCGATCGCGGCGCGTATTGCATCCTGGCGATTCCGCTGCTGGCGGAGACCTGGCCGCAATACGCATTCGTGGATCGCGTGCTGGTCGTGGACGCACCGGATGAACTGCGCATCGCGCGACTGATGCAGCGGGATCGGGTCACCCACGAGCAGGCGCGGCAGACGCTGGCGGCACAGGCCGCGCGCGAGCAGCGCCTTGCGCTGGCGCACGACGTGATCGTGAACGATGGCGATGCCGCGCACCTGGACGCGGAGGTCACCGCGCTGCATGCACGTTATCTGGAACTTGCGACGCTCAAGCGCGGGCAAACGCGCTGATGCCCGCCACGCCCTGCGCCCCGGACGCGCGCGCCCGATCCAGATCGTCCGGACCGACTCCACCGAGCGCATAAACCGGCAGGCGTGCCTCCCGCACGAGTTCCGCGAAGCGATCCCAGCCGAGCGGCGGTGCATCGGGATGGCTGGACGTCGCACAAACCGGCGAGAGCGTGGCGAAGTCGGCACCGATCATCGCCGCGCGCTCGAGCTCGTCCGCGTCGTGGCAGGATGCGCCAACCCACTGCGCGTCCGGCAAGGGACGTTCGTGCCACTCGCGCAACTGCGCGGCGCGCAGGTGCACGCCGGTACCCAATTCGCGGGCCAGCTCGATATCGCCGTTGATCAGCAAGCGGTTCCGCAATTCAGGCGTGCGCGCCAGAAGACGCTTCGCGAGCGCGCGCACGTCGGCGCGATCGCTCCCGGGCAGCCGCAATTGCAACAGCGCGTCTTCGCCGGCCGGCCGGGGACAGGGTCCCACGGAGGCGGGACCGGGCTCACCCGGCGTGATGGCGTAATGCGCCGGAAGACGCAGGGCCGTCACGACCGGACGATCCGCCGCAGGCATTTCCGTCGGCTCCATTTTCTCGATCGGGACCCAGCGCAGCGGGTGGCCCTCATGCGCCTGCGGTTCGCCGGACCAGGCTGTCACACGTAGCGCATGCAGCCGAACGCTCTTCTCCGCATAACGCCATGGCAGGGAGATCACCGGTGCAAAGCCGCGCGCCTCGATCCCGAGCTCCTCGTGCAGCTCACGCGCCAGTGCGTGCTCGACCGTTTCGCCGGATTCCAGCTTGCCACCGGGAAATTCCCACAGACCCGCCAGGTGCTTGCCTGGCAGCCTCTGCATCAGCAGCACGCGGCCGCGTGCGTCGCTCAGCACGCCGGCAGCGACTTCGATCATCGTGAGCGCTCGTAATCCACGAAGTCGAACGCGAACGCATGCCGCGCGTCGGCGGGATGATGCAAGCGCGCGGTTTCGCGCCAGTCGCGCGGATCGAAATCCGGAAAGAACGTATCGGCATCCGGGGTTTCGGTATCCACCCAGGTCAGCAGCAAGTGCGTGGCGTGCGGCATCGCGAGCGCGTAAACCTCGCCGCCACCGACCACCACCAGCTCGTCGGCACCCGCGGCTGCCGAAAACGCGTCATCCAGCGAGTGGACGACGCGTTGTCCGGGATAAGGCGCTTCGTTGGCGCGCGTCAGCACCAGGTTGGGCCGGCCGGGCAACGCACAACCAATCGCCAGCGCGGTCTTGCGGCCCATCAGCACGGGTTTCCCGAGCGTCAGCGCCTTGAAGCGCCTGAGATCATCCGGCAGGTGCCATGGCATTGCGCCGCGACGGCCGATGGCGCGGCGGCGATCCAGCGCGGCGAGCAATGAGATTCTTCTGACTTGTCCCATGCGCATTCCGAACGATTGCAAAGCGTCGCGAGCGAAGGCAGGTTGCGCGGTCGCCGGAGCGCAGGAAGCGGAGTGTACACGTCAGTACATGAGCATTCCGAGCACCGCCGGCGCGCTGCCGAGCGCAGCAGCTTTGCAAACCGTTCGCTAAACGGCAATCGGCGCCTTGATCGCCGGATACGGGTCGTACGCTTCGATCCTGATGTCATCGAACGTGAAGTCGAAGATCGAGCGTACATCCGGATTCAGCACCAGCTTCGGCAGGGAGCGCGGCTTACGCGTCAACTGTTCGCGCGCCTGGTCGAGATGATTGAGGTAGAGGTGCGCATCGCCCAGCGTGTGAACGAATTCACCGGGTGCGAGATTCGTGACCTGCGCGATCATGCAGGTGAGCAAAGCGTAGCTTGCGATGTTGAACGGCACGCCGAGGAACACGTCCGCCGAGCGCTGGTACAACTGGCACGAGAGCTTGCCACCGGCGACGTAGAACTGGAACAGCGCGTGGCACGGCGCCAGCGCCATCCTCTCCAGCTCACCGACGTTCCATGCGCTGACGATCAGCCGGCGCGAATCCGGATTGGTCCTGATCTGCTCGATGACTTGCGTGATCTGGTCGATCGTGCGGCCGTCAACCGCCTGCCATGAGCGCCACTGTTTCCCATACACCGGCCCGAGCTCGCCGTTTCCGTCGGCCCACTCGTCCCAGATGGTGACGCCGTGCTCGTTCAAATACCGGATGTTGGTCTCGCCACGCAGGAACCACAGCAGTTCGTGAACGATGGACTTGGTGTGCAGTTTCTTGGTGGTCAGCAGCGGAAAGCCCGCGCCCAGATCGAAGCGCATCTGCCGCCCGAACACGCTCAGCGTACCGGTGCCGGTACGGTCGTCCTTGCGGGCGCCGTGGTCGAGGATGTCGCGCAGCAGGTCGAGGTAGGCGTGCATGAAGCCGGAAGTAACGGTGATCGGGATTCCGGGAAGCATACCAGCCACCCCGGGCCGGGCCGCCGGCATGAATCGCACCCCATCTCCGATGCGGAATTTTTGAACACATTTCTTGCACACATGGGTTACTCTTGGGCGAATTTCGCACCCGAAGGGGTCTGTATCACCCATGAACGCCATGCAACCGACCGTTTCCAAGACCCGCTCGTTCTCGACCGTCTTCCTGATCGAGATGTGGGAGCGCTTCGGCTATTACGGCATGCAGGCGCTGATCGTGTACTACATGGTGCAGCGCCTGGGCTTCCCGGACGACCGTGCGAACCTGGTATGGAGTGCGGCGGCGGCATTGATCTACGTCGCGCCGGCGATCGGTGGCTGGGTCGGCGACCGCATCCTCGGCACGCGCCGCACCATGCTGATGGGTGCGATCGTGTTGAGCCTCGGCTACGGATTGATGACCGTGCCGAGCGAGAACACCTGGGCACTGTTCGGCGCGTTGAGCGTGATCGTGGTCGGCAACGGCCTCTTCAAGCCCAATGCCGGCAACCTCGTTCGCAAGATCTACGAAGGCGACGATTCCAAGATCGATAGCGCCTTCACCATCTACTACATGGCGGTCAACATCGGCTCGACCTTCTCGATGCTGCTGACGCCGTGGGTCAAGGATTACGTCAACAACACCTACCACAACGCCTTCGGCTGGCACGCGGCATTCGGCGTGTGCTGCCTGGGCCTGGTCATCGGCATGAGCAATTACTTCTTCATGCACAAGACCATGCAGCACCTCGGCTCGGAGCCCGACGAGCGGCCGCTCAACATCGGCCACTTCGGCCTGGTGCTGGGCGCAGCGGTGCTGTGCATCCTGGGTTCCGCGGCGGTGCTGCAGTACGAGGAAGTGGCGCGCGTGTTCGTGTACGCCGCGGGCGTCGTGCTGCTGGGCATCTTCGCGTACCTGATCTCGAAGAGTCACCGCGACGAGCGCGCCGGCCTGATCGCGGCGCTGATCCTGATCGTGCAGACGATCTTCTTCTTCATCTTCTACCAGCAGATGTCCACCTCGTGGGCGCTGTTCGCGCTGCGCAACGTGGACTGGAACCAGTACCTGTTCGGCATGAAGCTGTTCACCTGGTCGCCGGCGCAGTACCAGGCCTTGAACCCGATCTGGATCATGCTGCTTTCGCCGGTGCTGGCGTGGGCGTACACCAGCGCGGGCAGGCGTGGCAAGGATCTGTCCATCGCCACCAAGTTCGCGCTCGGCTTCGCCGTGGTCGCCGCGGGCTTCTTCATCTTCGCGATCGCCGGCAATTACGCGGTGGCAGGCAAGACCTCGTCGTGGGTGCTGATCTGGGGCTACGGCCTGTACTCGCTGGGCGAACTGCTGGTGAGCGGCCTGGGCCTTGCGATGATCGCGCGCTACGTGCCGGCGCGGATGGGCGGCTTCATGATGGGCGCCTACTTCGTCTCTTCCGGCATCTCGCAGTACTTCGGCGGCGTGGTCGCCAATTACGCGGCGATCCCGCAGAACATCACCGACCCGGTGCAGACGATGCCGATCTACACCGCGCTGTTCGAGAAGCTCGGCTACGCGGCGATCGTCTGCACGCTGATTGCGCTGGCGGTGGTGCCGCTGATGCGCCGGCTGTCCGTCCAGCACGCGGAAGGCGCCAAGCTGTCCGCATCCGTGCAGGGACTGCCGACCATCACCGCCGAGGAATAGCGCAAGGTGATCGCGGATGCGCACGCGCTGCGCATCCGCCTCGCGCGCCCTAGCCCGGAAGTCATGCGGCCGTAACAGGCCGCACGCGATGCTTTACCCTACTTTACGCAGCGTGCGGCTCCCGGCGCGGTTCCGTTCAAGCCGTGCAGTTAGCATGCACGGCCTGATCGCACTCCGCCCAGGGATTCCGAATGTCGCGCGGCAAATGGATAGTTATCGCGATCCTCGCCATCATCATCGGCGTGATCGCCTGGCGCCTGACGCATCGCAATACCGGCTATTCCGGCGGCCAGGAGAACGCGCCGGTGCCGGTGACCGCGGTCCCGGTGGTCCGCGAGAACGTGCCGGTATATCTCAGCGCCAACGGCACCGTGCAGGCCCTGAACACCGTGACCGTGCTGCCGCAGGTCGGCGGCCAGTTGCTGAAACTCGATTTCACCGAAGGCCAGCCGGTGAAGCAGGGTGACGTGATCGCCGAAATCGATCCGCGCACCTTGCAGGCGCAATACGACCAGGCCGTGGCGAAAAAGGCGCAGGATGCCGCGCAACTGGCCACCGCGCAGGCCAACCTCAAGCGCAGCGAGGAGCCGCAATACAAGCAGTATGTGGCGGAGATCGACCGCATCACACAAGCCAATACGGTGCGCCAGCTCACCGCCGCGGTGGAAGCCGACAACGCCGCGATCCGGGACAGCCAGGAGCAGGTGCAGTACACGAAGGTCCGCTCGCCGATCGACGGCCTCGCCGGCATCCGCCAGGTGGACCCGGGCAACGTGGTCACCACCACCACGCCGATCGTGGTGATCACGCAACTGCACCCGATCAATGTGCTTTTCACGCTCGCCGGCAAGTATCTGGATGAGGTGCGCAACGCGCAGGCGCAGGCTCCGCTGCCGCTGGTCGTGACCGATCCCACGACCGGCAAGATCACCGCCAGCGGCGGCGTGCTCAAGGTGGTGGACAACCAGATCGACCCCAACACTTCCACCTTCAAGCTCAAAGCCGAGTTCCCCAACCACGCCAACGAGCTGTGGCCGGGCCAGTTCGTGAACCTGCGGATGCAGGTCGGTACGGTGCAGAACGGGCTGGTGGTCCCGACCGCGGCGGTGCAGCGCGGACCGAATGGTGATTACGTGTACCTCGTGGTGAGCGGACAGGGCGCAGCGGCTGCGCAAACGAGCGCGGCCGCGCCGCATCGCGGCGGGCATCATTCCGGCGCCGGCGGCGCGGGCGCGAATGCCAATGCGCCGACGGTGAAGATGCAGCCGGTGACCGTGGCGGGCGAAGCCGACGAGACGCACGAGCTTATCGGCAGCGGATTGCAAGCCGGCGACCTGGTGGTCACCGAGGGCCAGTTCCGTTTGAAGGAAGGCAGCAAGGTCCAGCCGATGAAGCCGGGCGAGGAGCCGAAGG
This sequence comes from Rhodanobacteraceae bacterium, assembly GCA_035694895.1. Taxonomy (GTDB): domain Bacteria; phylum Pseudomonadota; class Gammaproteobacteria; order Xanthomonadales; family Rhodanobacteraceae; genus 66-474. Next base: position 8,182 of record DASSFA010000255.1, read on the forward strand.
CGCCGACCGCTGAAGAGATCAAGAAAGCTGGACGACAAGGTGGCGGGCGGCGGCGTGGCGGATAAACCAATCCGGCGATGAGACCTACCGTCATTCCGGGGCCGCGCGCGAGCGCGGAACCTGGAATCTGCTTTTCGCCGGCAGCGCCGGAAG
>DASSFA010000256.1:0-4992 GCA_035694895.1 Rhodanobacteraceae bacterium
AGTTCAGCCAGTACTCGGCGTGGTTCTGCTCCACGCGGATGTTGCGTACAAGCCAGCGGCGCGCGAGGTTGTCGCCGTCGCTGCGCCCGAAACGGGTCTTCAGCAGGCTTTGCGCCATGTAAGCGGGGAACCGCTCGATCACCGGCCAGATCCCGGTCATGAAGTGCGCGGCGGCCTCCTGCTCCAGCGAACAACCGCGCATCATGTCCCACAGCTCGTGGTCCACCACTTGTGCCTTCACGCGATCACAGTCGGCGACCATGTCCTGCGTCCATTGCGGATAGCTGCTCAGTTCTGTCAGCGGGCCGGCGAGTTCGAAACGGGTATTCATGGATAGTTCTCCTGTAGCTGCTTTTGAAATGCGGACCCGTAATGTCCGCTTTTGATATCGCGATCAGGACGATCGCAAACTGTTTTGCTGCGCTTGAACGGCACGTGGCGCATGCCAGCCCGTTCCGGCACCGCAGCGATGCCGGAATTCCTGGAATTGGTAAGGAGTGCTCGACACCGCACATGCGCCCCGCTGCTCGCGCGCCCGCGCCGCGGACGGGACGCGGGTGGCGGAAGGCGTTCCGGGCTACCGTACGCTCATGTACGGGGGGCGGCAAGCCTCGGAATGCGGATGATTTTTCGGGCGGGCGATGCCCGGTTGCGGCGCGGTGTTCCCGCGCCTCGCCGCCCGGACCACCACCTCGCCCCGGACGACCGTCCCCGTATGTCCGTGCGTTCACGTCGCCGGCGTAGACTCGAAGGCCTGTCGAGCAACACGGAGGTCGCTCACGATGAAGATGCAGCGTTACATCCCGGCGCTGGCCGCCCTTCCGCTGGCCATGGCCATGTCCGCCGGCGCACACGCGCAATCCGCGGACGGGTATCTCAACGACGACACGGTGCTGCGCGCCGGTCCGGCGCCGGAGTACCCCGAAATCGACGGCCTTCCCTACGGTACCTACGTGTCCGTGCAGGGCTGCACCGAAGGCTGGGAATGGTGCGACGTGGTTTCGGACCAGGGCGACTGGGGCTGGGTCCCGGGCGACTACATCGACTACATCTACGAGGGCGAGCCGGTGGTGGTGACCGACTACGGCCCGCGCATCGGAATCCCGATCGTCACCTTCTCCATCACCAGCTACTGGGACGAGCATTACCGCGACCGGCCGTTCTATCGCGAACGCTCCACCTGGATCCATCGCGATATCCCGAGCCGGGCCCCGCCTCCGCACCACGTGGCCAACCGCAGGCCGCCACCGCCGCCGCCGCCCGGTGGCTGGCGCCACGGAGGTGCTTCGCAGCCGGCACGTCACGAGAATGCGGAATCGCCACATCACGGCTACGCTCCGGCGCCGGTGCACCGCGAGAACCCGCCGCCCGCGGCCAACGAGCCGCAGCATCCCCAGGGCGATCATCACGCGAACGTTCCCACTCCGCCGATGGGTGCGCCGCCGCCGCAACATGAGCGAGGACATGCGCCGCCGCACGCGGCTCCGCACAGACCGCATCCGGCTAGCGCAACGAGCCATGGCCAACCCCCGCCCGGGCAGAAGAAGAAGGACGATCACGACAACGGCGGCGATGGCGGCCACTGAAATTTTGCCGACCTGATCGCGCTTGCGCGTTGCAGATGCGGGCTTCGCGAGCAATCGTGAAGCCCGCTGCATGTCCGTGCTTTGCACGTCCGGGCGATCACCGCACGTGAGCGACGAACGTCCCGGTTCGCATTGCGCGATCGCGCGTGGTATACGATGCAGATCGCTTGCATTGGGGAGATCGCGCGATGTCCATGGCTCAATCGACGCTTCGCCTGCGCGCGGGACGCTCCCGCTTTCCCTCGCTCGTGGCGACCGCGCTGCTGGCCGCTTTATCGCTGGGCGGTGTCGCGCAGGCCGAGACGGAGCATGCGCGGCTGCAAAGCGAAGCACAGCGCGTGACGATCGTCCGCGACGACTGGGGCATCGCGCACGTCCACGGGCACACCGACGCGGACGCGGTGTTCGGCGCGATCTACGCGCAGGCAGAAGACGACTTCAACCGCGTCGAGATGAATTACCTCACCGCGCTGGGCTGGACCGCGCAGGCCGAAGGCGAGGCGAATGTCTGGCAGGACCTGCGCCAGCAGTTGTGGATCGATCCGGCCGAACTGAAGAAGCTGTATGCCCAGTCGCCCGCATGGCTGCAGAAACTGATGAACGCCTGGGCCGACGGACTCAACTGGTATCTCGCCACGCATCCGGACGTGCATCCGAAGGTGATCACGCACTTCGAGCCGTGGATGGCTCTGTCATTCACCGAAGGCAGCATCGGCGGCGACATCGAGCGCGTGGACTTGTCGGATCTGGCGAAGTTCTACGGCGCCGACCCCGCGACCACGATCGCGCTGGCGCGAACCGAGCCCGCGAGCTGGGCCGAACCGACCGGCTCCAACGGCATCGCGATCGCACCGAAACTCACGGCCGACGGCCACGCGCTGCTGTGGATCAACCCGCACACCTCGTTCTACTTCCGCTCGGAATTCCAGATGTCCAGCGACGAAGGCCTGGATGCCTACGGCGCGGCGACCTGGGGGCAGTTCTTCATCTACCAGGGCTTCAACAAGCACATCGGCTGGATGCACACCTCCACCGGCGTGGATGTGGTGGACGAGTTCGCCGAAACGATCGTGAAGAAGGACGGCAAGCTGTACTACAGGTACGGCAAGCAACTGCGCCCGGTCACCACGCGCGAGATCACCATCCGCTACCGCAAGGACGACGGCACGATGGGCACGCGCAGCTTCACCGCATACTTCACCCACCACGGTCCGATCGTGCGCGACGACAATGGCAAGTGGATCGCCGAAGCGCTGATGAACCGGCCGATCCCCGCGCTGGAGCAGAGCTTCCTGCGCACCAAGGCGACCGATTACGCGAGCTACAAGAAAGTCGCGGAGTTGAAGGCCAACTCGTCCAACAACACGCTGTTCGCCGACGACAAGGGCGAGATCGCGTTCCTCGTGCCGCAATTCATCCCGAAGCGCGACAACCGTTTCGATTACACGAAACCTGTGGACGGCAGCAATCCGGCCACGGACTGGCAGGGCCTGACGCCGCTGGATGAAATGCCCAACGTGGTGGATCCGCCGAACGGCTGGGTGTTCAACACCAACAATTGGCCCTGGACCGCAGCCGGCGCGAACAGTCCGAAAGCCACTGACTACCCGCAATACATGGACAGCTTCGGCGAGAACCCGCGCGGCGTGCACGCACTCGGCATGCTGGAGAACATGCACGACATGACCGTGCCGATGCTGATCACCGACGCGTTCGATTCCTACCTGCCCGCGTTCAAGCGGCTGATTCCGATCCTGGTGAAGGATTACGACGCGCTGCCGGCCAGCGATCCGCTGAAATCGCAACTCGCGGGCCAGATCCGGATGCTGCGCACCTGGGACTACCGCTGGGGCATCGCTTCGATGCCGACCTCGCTGGCGGTGTTCTGGGGCGACACGCTGTGGGACGAAGTGAGCAAGGCCGCGTACGCGAGCGGCCTGGACGCGCACACCACCAACATGACGGTGTACGACTACATCGCCGAGAAGGCCACGCCGCAACAGCGCCTGCACGCGCTGCTCGAAGCCTCGAACCGGCTCGAACAGGACTTCGGAAGCTGGGGCACGGCCTGGGGCGAAATCAATCGTTTCCAGCGCCTCGACGACTCGATCGGGCCGCACTTCGACGATTCCAAACCCAGCATCCCGATCCCGTTCGTGTCCTCGCGCTGGGGCTCGCTGGCCTCGTTCGGCGCTCACCGCTGGAACGGCACGAAGCGCTACTACGGCAACAGCGGCAACAGCTTCCTCGCCGCGGTGGAATTCGGACCGAAGGTGTTCGCGCGCGCCGTCACCGCCGGCGGCGAGAGCGGACATCCGGACTCGAGGCACTTCACCGACGAAGCCGAGCGCTATTCCGACGGCAACCTGCGCACCGTGTACTTCTGGCCGGAGCAGCTGAAGGGACATACGGAGAGGAGCTATCACCCGGGCGAGTGACCGGCGTACTCACCACGCGCGCCCGTATTGCTCCGGTACGTGGATGGATTCGCCGAGCTCCCTGGCCGCGCGTCGCGGAAAATACGGATCGCGCAGCAATTCGCGCGCCATCTCGATCACGTCGGCATCGCCGCGCTGCAGGATCTCCTCCGCCTGCCGCGGCTCGGTGATCAGCCCGACCGTGGAGGTGGCGATGCCGGCTTCGCGGCGGATGCGTGCGGCGAACGGCACCTGGTAGCCGGGTCCCGTCGGGATCTTCACGTGCGGCACCGTGCCGCCGGACGAGCAATCGATCACGTCCACGCCGTCCGCGTGCAACAGGCGCGCGAGTTGCACGCATTCGTCGATATCCCAGCCGCCTTCCGCCCAGTCGGTCGCGGACAGGCGCACCCACAGCGGCAGCGGCGCCGGCCAGCTTTCGCGCACCGCGGCGATCACCTCGCGCAGCAGGCGCGCGCGATTTTCCAGCGAGCCGCCATATTCGTCGGTGCGCGTGTTCGACAGCGGCGACAGGAACTGGTGGATCAGATACCCGTGCGCGCCGTGGATTTCGATCACCTTGAAACGCGCATCGCGTGCGCGTTGCGCGGCGGCACGGAAATCATCGACGACCTTCGCAATGCCATCCGCATCCAGCGCGATCGGTACCGGATAGCCCTCGTCGAACGGGATCGCGCTCGGCGCGACCGGCGTCCAGCCGCGGTGTTCCGTATCCAGCGGCTTGCCGCCACGCCACGGCGCATCGGTGCTGGCCTTCCGCCCCGCGTGCGCGAGCTGGATGCCCGCCGCCGCACCCTGCCCGCGGATGAAATCGACGATGCGCGACCACGCCTCGACCTGGCGCTCGTTCCAGATACCGGCATCGTCAGGCGAGATCCGCCCTTCCGGCGAAACGGCGGTGGCCTCGGTGAACACCAGACCCGCCCCGCCTACCGCGCGACTGCCCAGGTGCACGAGGTGCCAGTCGG
>DASSFA010000257.1:0-3061 GCA_035694895.1 Rhodanobacteraceae bacterium
GGCGCGGGTTACTTTCCTTTCGGGGAAAGTAACCAAAGCCATTCGCGCTGGACGCGATGGTCTCGCCGACATCGTGTCGGCTCGACTCCCCTTGCTCCTTGCCTCACACGCGCCGGCGCGAACTCGCACATCCCTGTGCTCAAACAGTCGCGCCTTGCTCGCGCGCTCGCCATCGTCGCTGCGGCATCGCGACGGCGCGGTAGCTCACTTCGACACGGCCATCCATGGCCTGCGTCATACGAGCCAACCCACATCGTCATTCCGGGGCCGCGCGGAGCGCGGAACCCGGAATCTGCCCCGTCACATGTTGACGCGGTACACCACGAACCCGGATTTCTCCGCGACCGTGTCGTAGAGCCGCATCGCGGTCGTATTGGTTTCGTGCGTGTGCCAGTACACGCGCCGCGAACCCGCAGCCCGCGCGCGATCGCAGACGGCTTCGATCAGCTTGCGTCCCACCCCGCGCCCGCGCGCTTCCGTCGCGGTGAACAGGTCCTGCATGTAGCAGACCGGCTCGATCGCGATCATGCTGCGGTGGAGCAGGTAATGCGCGATGCCGACGAGTCGCCCGTCCAGTTCGGCAATCAGCGCGTGCACCGGCTCGTCGTCATCGAAGAAACGCGCCCAGGTCGTGCGCGTGATTTCTTCCGGCAATGCGGTTGCGCCCGAGCGGCCGTAGAACGCGTTGTAGCCATCCCACAGGGGCCGCCACTGGACGTAATCGGATTCGGTGATGGAGCGGACGAGGATTTCGGAATTCATTCGACGCCCGGATAGCCGGTTGGCGGCGCCCACACGATGCGGTGATGCTGGTTACGGGGCGGGGCTACTCAACCCGCGGATTCAGTCGCCCTTTCTTTGCCACACCTGCGACCTGCCCAGCAGCGGCACGCCGATATAACCGTGCACGTCCAGCTTCTGGCCGTTGTCGGTCAGTCTCAGTCGCACCTTGTAGGTCTTGCCGTATTTCGGGTCGAGGATCTGGCCGCCGTCCCACTGGTCCCCGTCCTTCTTCACGCCCCACATGATCGTCATGCCCTCGACCGGCTTGTTGTGGCGCTCGCCTCCGCATTTCTCGCAAACAGGATGCGGGCCTTGCTCGGAGAACAGCACCTGTTTGACCACGCCTTGCAGCGTGCCGTCGGGCGCAGTCGAGATCTCGATGATTGATTTGGGCTTGCCGGTTTCGTCGTCCACCTGCGTCCAGGTGCCGACGGGGGTGTCGTGCGCGGCTGGAACCGGAGCCTCGTCAGCGGCGAGAGCGGACGTGCCGGACAGAGCGGCGAGTGCGAGCAGCGAGGAGACGAGCAGGGTGCGCATGGCGGTTCTCCTTGGGACGCGTGCAGCGTCGCGCGCCGGGACAGGCCAGTCAAGCGATCGTTTGAATTGCTGGCTCTGGCATAATCGCCGTTTGCCGTTTTGCTTCCTCCGCAGATCGCTCCCATGTCTTCGCTCACCGAATCCCGCGTCCGCGAGTTGCTTGCGGGCATCGCTGACCCGCACACCGGTACCGACCTGGTGGAAGGCGGCGCGGTGCGCGCGGTGGGCGTGGATGGCGATCGCGTGGCGGTGGAGATCGCGCTGGGATATCCCGCGCGTTCGTATCACGATGAACTCTCGGCGCAGGTGAAGCGCACGCTGGAAGCCGATCCCGGAATCGCGCAAGCCACCGTGTCCGTGACCACCCGCATCGTCGCGCACAAGGTGCAGGACAAGCTGACGCCATTGCCGGGCGTGAAGAACATCATCGCGGTCGCTTCCGGAAAGGGCGGCGTGGGCAAGTCGACGGTCGCGGCGAATCTCGCGCTGGCACTGGCCGCGGAGGGCGCGAATGTCGGCGTGCTGGATGCGGACATCTATGGGCCCAGCCAGCCGCGCATGTTCGGCATCGAGGGTCGCCCCGAATCGCCGGACGGCCGCACGATCGAGCCGATGGTGAATCATGGCGTGCAACTGATGTCGATCGGCTTCCTTGTCGGGGAGGACACGCCGATGATCTGGCGCGGGCCGATGGTGACGCAGGCCATGACGCAGTTGTTGAACGATACGCGCTGGCGCGACCTGGATTACCTCGTCATCGACCTGCCGCCCGGAACCGGCGACATCCAGTTGACGCTGGCGCAGCGCGTGCCGGTGGCGGGCGCCGTGATCGTGACCACGCCGCAGGACATCGCGCTGCTGGATGCGAAGAAGGGCCTGAAGATGTTCGAGAAGGTCGAGGTGCCGGTGCTCGGGATCGTCGAGAACATGGCCACGCACATCTGTTCGAACTGCGGCCACGAGGAACACGTGTTCGGCGAAGGCGGCGGCGAACGGATGGCGCAGCAGTACCACGTGCCGCTGCTGGGCTCGCTTCCGCTGGACATCCGTATCCGCGAACAGGCCGACGGCGGCAACCCGACCGTGTCGGCGATCCCCGATTCCGACATCGCCGCGCGCTATCGCGAGATAGCCCGCAAGGCCGCCGCGCAGTTGTCCTTGCAGGCGAAGAACAAGGCGATTGCCATGCCAAAAATTTCGGTACAGAACACATGAGCATCAAATCCGACAAGTGGATCCGCCGCATGGCCGCCAACGGCATGATCGAGCCGTTCGAGCCGAACCAGGTCAAGCAGAACGGCGGCGGGCGGATCGTCTCGTACGGAACTTCTTCCTACGGCTACGACGTGCGCTGCGCGGACGAGTTCAAGATCTTCACCAACATCAATTCCACCATCGTCGATCCGAAGGATTTCGATTCGCGCAACTTCGTGGACTTCAAGGGCGACTGCTGCATCATCCCGCCCAATTCCTTCGCGCTGGCGCGCACGGTGGAGTTCTTCCGCATCCCGCGCGACGTGCTGACGATCTGCCTTGGCAAGAGCACCTATGCGCGCTGCGGCATCATCGTCAACGTGACGCCGCTGGAGCCGGAGTGGGAAGGCCACGTGACGCTGGAGTTCTCCAACACCACACCGCTGCCGGCCAAGATCTACGCCAACGAAGGCGTGGCACAGATGCTGTTCCTGGAATCCGACGAGGTCTGCGAAACCAGCTACAAGGACCGCGGCGGCAAGTACCA
>DASSFA010000258.1:0-3336 GCA_035694895.1 Rhodanobacteraceae bacterium
GAGGGGAGTAGGGCGGATCAAGGCGCGTAACGCCGGATCCGGCTCCTGCATGAAGCACTATCGTCGAGCTTATCTTCCAGGTGGTGTGTATTTCTTCACGGTGGTTACCCGCGGACGTGCACCCTGGCTGATCGAACCTCAGGCCGTGCAGCGCTTGCGCGAGGCGTTCCGAAAGGGAATGGTCCAGAAGCCGTTCACCTTGGATGCTTTCGTCTTATTGCCGGACCATTTGCATGCGATATGGCGGTTGCCCGAAGGCGACAGCGATTTTTCGAATCGGTGGCGATTGATCAAGCATCACGTCTCTGTGGGTCGAACCGACAAATGGGGATGGCAGCCGCGCTTCTGGGAACACCTCTTGCGCGATGACGAGGACTGGCGTCGCCATATGGATTACATCCATTACAACCCGGTCAAGCACGGTCACGCGAGTTTTCCCGGTGAGTGGCCGTACAGCAGTTTCCGACGTGCAGTCACGCGCGGCTGGTATCACGCGGATTGGGGCGAACGCGAGCCTGCGGATTTGCCGGAAGATGTCGGCGAGTGACTTTGACGGCTCCGGCCTGCGGCCTTGAGCCGCCCTACGGGTTGGCGTTCGCAAGAAATGCTTTGCGTTTCTTCGCTGATTCACTGCCGATCTTGCGCACCTCCGCATAGAACCGGGTCCAGTCCCCGTCGCAGCGTTCAAACAGCGCGGCGAACGCGGGTACGCCGCGGTCGTACAGGCCGAACGGCACCAACCTGGCGTTGTTGAGCGGCGTATCGAACCACTTGTCGTACCCGCCGTAGCCGTGCCATTGCGTGTCGCGCAGCTGGCGGTAATCGGCGCGCAATTGTTCGAAAGTTTCCTGCTTGCGCTGCAGCTTCACCGCATCCGGCAGATCGCTCGCATACAGTGCCTTCAGGCGCTCGCGCGCCTTCAGCACGAGCTCGGTGAATTGTCGCTTGCGCTGCGCGGCGGCGGGGTCGGCCGGCGGCAGGTGGTTGGCCGCGTGCCATTCGCGCAGGCCTTCGCCTTGCACGAAGGTGGCGAAGGATTCATTGAAGGCGGTGTCGCCCTTGACGTAAACCTGCTGGTGCGCGAGTTCGTGGAAGATCGTGCCGATGATCTCGTCGTCGCTCCAGTCGTCCATCGTGGAGAGCAGCGGGTCGGCGAAGTGGCCGAGCGTGGAATATTCCGGCACGCCGCCGATCCAGACATCGTCGCCCTGGCCACGAAGTTTGTCCGCCAGCGCCTGCGCGCGATCACGATCGAAGAATCCCTGGTAGGCCACGCAGCCGGCGAACGGGAAGCAGTGCTCGACCGGTTGCACCGACAACGCCGGCGTGGCGAACACGTTCCAGGTCACGAACGGACGGTGGATGTCGGCGTAGCTTGTGAAGCTGCGGTTGCGCGGCAGCTTCAGCGCACTCGATGCGAACGCCCGCGCGCGCTGTGCAAGTTGCAGTCGCGCGCGCAGCGCCGGCGTCGTGTCCGGATCGGCGATCACCCGATCGATCGGCTTGCGCGCGTGCAGCACCCGCAGTTCGCCAGCGGTCACGTGAGCGTAATAACCCAGCGTCGAACAGCCGGCCGAAACTGCGAGCGGGAGCACGATCAAGCCGCGCAAAGCCGCACGGCATATGCCCGTGGGGCATTTCGCCTTGTATCGTTCCCGTCGTACCTTCACACTTCGCGTTCTCCGCCCGAGCACGGCGCGCCATGCTGCTCCTGATTGACAACTATGACAGCTTCACCTTCAACCTCGCGCAATACCTGGGCGAGCTTGGAGAAGAAGTGAAGGTGCTGCGCAACGATGCGCTGGATGTCGCCGGCATTCGCGCGCTGGCGCCTTCACGCATCGTGATTTCGCCGGGACCGGGCACGCCGGATGACGCGGGTGTATCGCTCGCGCTGCTGCAGGCGTCGCGAGGCGAAGTGCCGATCCTGGGCGTGTGCCTGGGCCATCAGGCGATCGGGCAGGCCTTCGGCGGGCGGGTCGTGCGCGCGAAGCAGATCATGCACGGCAAGACTTCGCCGATCCACCATCGCAACGAAGGCGTATTCGCGGGTCTCACCAATCCATTCGAGGCCACGCGCTACCACTCGCTGGTGGTGGAGCGCGCCTCGTTGCCCGACTGCCTCGAAATCACCGCCTGGACGCAGACCGGGGGTGGCGAGCTCGACGAGATCATGGGCCTGCGTCACAAGACCTTGCCGATCGAAGGCGTGCAGTTCCATCCGGAATCCATCCTGACCCGGCATGGCCACGACCTGCTGCGGAATTTCATCCGTTCGCCCCTGCCGAAGGCCGCATGAACACCAGCATCACCCCGCGCGAGGCGCTGCAGCGCACGATCGAGCATCGCGAGATCTTCCATGACGAGATGATCGCGCTGATGCGGCAGATCATGCGCGGCGAGGTTTCGCCAGTGATGACCGCGGCGATCCTGACCGGCCTGCGCGTGAAGAAGGAAACCGTCGGCGAGATTGCCGGCGCCGCCACGGTGATGCGCGAGCTCGCGATCCGTGTGCCGGTCGCGGGCGACACCACGCACCTGCTGGATATCGTCGGGACCGGCGGCGACGGCGCGCACAGCTTCAACATTTCCACCGCATCGTCGTTCGTGGCGGCCGCCGCTGGCGCGCGCATCGCCAAGCACGGCAACCGCAGCGTGTCCTCGTCCAGCGGCAGCGCCGACGTGCTGGAAGCGCTCGGCGCGGCGATCGAGCTCGAGCCCGCACAGGTCGCACGTTGCGTCGAACAGGTGGGCATCGGTTTCATGTTCGCGCCGAAGCATCATCCGGCGATGAGGGCGGTGGCGGCGGTGCGCCGCGAAATGGGCGTGCGCACGCTGTTCAACATCCTAGGGCCGCTGACCAATCCCGCAGGCGCGCCGAACATCCTGATGGGCGTGTTCCATCCGGACCTGGTCGGCATCCAGGTGCGCGTGCTGCAACGCATGGGTGCGCAGCGCGCGATCGTGGTGCACGGCCGCGACGGCCTGGACGAGATTTCGCTGGGCGGCGCCACGCTGGTCGGCGAACTGCGCAACGGTCGGGTGCGCGAATACGAGATCGAGCCGGAGCAGCATGGGTTCGCGATGGCCTCCAGCCGCAACCTGCGCGTGGCCGATGCCACGCAGTCGAAGACGATGCTGCTGGAAGCATTGGAGAACCAGCCCGGCGTCGCGCGCGACATCGTGGCTTTCAACGCCGGCGCGGCGCTGTATGCGGCCGACGTCGCCGGCACGATCCAGGAAGGGATCGAACGCGCGCGCGAGGCGATCGCAAGTGGTGCCGCGCGCACGAAGCTGGATGAATTCGTGGCCGCCACGCGTGCCATGGAAGCGTAC
>DASSFA010000259.1:0-3447 GCA_035694895.1 Rhodanobacteraceae bacterium
GCTGCGTGCGGAGGCAGGCGACGGCGGATCGACCGCCTTCACCGGTGCGCCCGCCATGGGAGCCGCACGCGGGGGCGCCGCTTTCATGGTCGGCACGCTCGCGGCAACCGGCCGGCCCCAGTCCGGCGGCGGCCACGCGGATTCCGCCGGCGCCGGCGCGCTGGAGGACTCTTTCGTTCCGATAGCTTTTGCATCGTCCGGTGACGGGGTGGTCGCCGGTTGCGCGGGACCGGTGGCGTTCACCATCGGTGTCGCACCCCGTGGCGGTGGTGGGGGCGGGGGTGGTGGCCATGGCGGCCCCATTCCAGGCGGCGGGCGCATGCCCGGTGGCGGGGGACCGAGTGGCGGAGGCGGCGCACCCGATGGCGTGGGCGGCGGTTGCATGCCGGGCGGCGTCGGACCCAGCCCCGGCGGCGGTTGCTGTGCGAGCGCCGTGCCCGCGAGCATCATCGCCATGCCGAGCGCGAACCGGGGGAGCATTCGGTGGAAGCGCATCGCATTCGGCCCAGGCGGCAATGCGCGCAAATTTACCGGAAGTCAGGCCACCCGGTGAATCAATGACGTGTGCGTTTGCCGTTCGGGTTGCCCTGCGTCATCTCGACGCTGAGCGTGAAGCTGCGCTGTTCGTCCGGCTGCATCGCGCCCACGCCGACAAGCTTGCGGGCGATCTCCTCGCCGCGTTCGTTGCGGATGGTCAGCACCATTGAATATTCCCAGGCGCCTTCGCTCGGGTTGCGGATGCTGCCTTCCACCTTGAGCGGGGTTACCACGGCGCCCGTGGCGGGCGCCGTGTTCTGTCCGAAACGCAGGTGATGCTTGCACGCCGGGCATACCGTCGCGCTGGCCAGGATGGTTTCGCGGCAATGCGGGCAGGCGCGCGTGGCGCCCGCCGGGCCCGGATTCGGAGCGCTCAAGACAGCTTGCCGTTGCCGTTCTTGCGTCCGGAGTCTTCCCAACCGAAATCGGCCTGGCCGCGCATGCGCGAGCCCGCCGCCACGGTGAGCGTGTTGGCCTTGACGTCGCCGGTCAGCGAGCCGCTCTGCTGAAGGTCGACGTGGGAAGCGGATTCGATGTTGCCGGTGAGTTCGCCCGCGATCGTCACCTTCTCCGCGCGCACGCTGCCGGTCACCTTGGCGCCGGCCTCGATGGTGAGGTCGCCGCGCACGTTGATGTCGCCCTTGAAGCTGCCGGCGATGCGCACGTGGCCGGCGCCTTCGATCTTGCCTTCGATTGTGAGGTCCGGCGCGATCAGCGATTCGGCATGCGCCCTGGCCGGCGCGGGACGGAAGGCAGGCTGCACGGGCGCAGAATCGGGCTCGGCGGCCGGCGGTGCTTCGAAGCGAGACAGATCCATGGCCTCGGCGGTTGCGGTGGAAGTGGACTTCATCTGGTCTTTCCAGAGGGCCATGGCGGCGCTCCTGTTCTGCTCAGGGGAGGGCGGAGCGTACGCCTAAATGCTCCGCATGGAAATGGAACTGGCCGGCAGATTCAGCCTGAACGGGCCTGGGGGCGGCAGTCCGCTACCCTAGGCCGGGCGTTCTCCGCGCATGACCGTCCAGGGAATCTGCCGTGATGTCCAACGACAAGGCACGCCTCATCGGCCGCAGCAGTTCGCACTTCACGCGCCTGGCGCGCGTGTTCGCGGAGGACCTCGGTGTGAGCTACGAGTTCGTGCCGATCCACGACATGCGCTCGCTCGATCCGCGGGATTACGGCGGCAATCCGGCGCTGAAACTGCCGGTGTTGGAGCTCGGCGAGGCGACGATCTTCGGGACCGACAACATCTGCCGCGCTCTGGCGCGGGTTGCACCGGCGCCCAGGCGCATTCTCTGGCAGGAAGACCTGCCCGACACGCGTTCGCGCAATGCGCAGGAATTCGTCTGGCATGCCATGCAGGCCCAGGTGCAACTGGCGTTCGGAACGGAAGTCGCGCGTCTGCCACCCGACAACGTCTATTTCATCAAGGCCGCGGCCGGATTGCGCAACGTCCTGGCATTGCTGGATGACCAGTGGCCGGCCATCGAGACGTCATTGCCCGGGCGCGATCTCAGCATGTTGGAAACGGCGCTGTTCTGCCTGTTCGAGCACCTTGCATTTCGCGTCACGGTGCCGCGGGAGCCGTATCGCAATCTCGCCGGGTTCGCGCACCGTTTCGGGGAACGGCCGTCCGCGCGCAACACGCCGTACTGCTTCGATGCCAGGCCTGCATAGGTTTCGGCTGTCGAATTGGCAACCTCCTATTCGTCGCCATGGCAGGAGCGCCGCCTGCGCGCCGGATCGTCCGGCCCGGCGCGCCCGCAACCCTCGAGGAGAATGACGATGCGATTCCTTTCCCTGATCCGGATCACCGAAACCGGCCGCAAGCCCAGCGACAAACTGATCGCCGACATGGGCAAGCTGATTGCGGAGATGAGTGCCGCCGGCGTGCTGCTGGACACCGCCGGACTGCGCCCGACGTCCGAAGGTAAGCGGGTTCGGCTGTCGCGCGGCAGGCAGCGGGTAATGGATGGTCCGTTTACGGAGACCAAGGAAGTGATCGGCGGCTATGCGATGTTGAAGGCCGATTCGATGGAGGAGGCTCTGAAGTTGACGTCGCGTTTCCTGGACGTGCACGGCGACGACTGGGAGGTCGAGTGCGAGGTGCGGCAGGTGGACGAGGCCTGCGCGCCGGCGGAGGCGGCGGCATGAAGATCTACTGGATCAAGGCGCAGGCGCCGCGGCAGGTATTGGCCCTGGCGAAGCACCTCGGCATCAAGGCCGACTACGTGCAGGCTGTGAAGCAATTGAAGACGCCGGAATACGCGGCGCTCAATCCCAACATGAAGGCGCCGGTGCTGGCGGACGGCGAGATGGTGCTATGGGAAGCCGCCGCGATCATGGCGTACCTGTGCATCAAGGCCGGTTCCGACATGTGGCCCGCGCACGCGCCGGGCGAGCAGGTGGAGGTGTTGCGCTGGCTTTCCTGGAACGATTGCCACTGGGCACCGGCGGTCGGCGATTTCTATTTCCAGCACATCGTCAAGAAGACGTTCAACCTCGGTGCGCCCGATCGGGAAGCATTGAAACCGAAGATCGGTGATCTGTTGAAGTACGCGCGCGTGCTGGACAACCATTTGCGCGATCGCGATTACCTCGCGTGCGGCCGCCTGACGATCGCCGACTTCCGCGCCGCCGCGATGGCGGCGTCCTGGCACGAGGCGGAAATGCCGCTCGAGGCATTTCCGAACATCGTGCGTTGGCTGGATGGCCTGATGCGGATCCCGGCCTGGAAGGAACCGTGGCCGGCGTGAGCGACGACTGCGGATGAACTCGTTCCATCCATTCCCGGCCTCGGGCGTGCGCCTTCGTCAATCCCGGTCCGGCGCGCCGAGCGGAAACAGGTGGCGATAGGGACGGCCGCCTTCCACGCAACGTGCGAACGAGGGCCGCGCGAGCAGGTGCTTGCGA
>DASSFA010000260.1:0-13020 GCA_035694895.1 Rhodanobacteraceae bacterium
TGACCATGCCGAGCGGAAGCAGCAACATCTGCAAGAGCGGAACGATCCAGCAGAATCTCTCGCAGCTCAGCGGCCAGGTGCTGGTGCGCACCGAAACGGTGTATCACGCCAATCAGTACAGCATGGCCCTGGGCTACACCGAGCTGGGCAAGAGCAACACCCAGATCAAGAACCAGTTGGTCGCAGGCGTGACCGGCACCTCCGTCGGCACCTTCCTGCTCGGCACCACGGGCGATGCCGGCACCTCTACCAATTCCGTGACGACCTACGACTGGAGCACCCCGCAAGTACAGAAATTCCCGGTCGGCCCGGCCCAGCAGATCCTGCTGCCCAATCCGCTGTTCCTGGCAGCGAAATACGGCGGCTTCAGCTATACCAGCGGCGCCAGCAACCCCATGCCGAGCCAGGGCGATGCCTCCGATTGGGATGCGAAGAACAACAGCACCGGAAAGCCCGGACAGGACGGGTTGCCCGACAACTACTTTTACGTGAGCGATCCCAACCAGTTGCAAACAGC
The DNA here is from genome assembly GCA_035694895.1 of Rhodanobacteraceae bacterium. Classification (GTDB taxonomy): domain Bacteria; phylum Pseudomonadota; class Gammaproteobacteria; order Xanthomonadales; family Rhodanobacteraceae; genus 66-474. The sequence goes on from DASSFA010000260.1 coordinate 518, forward strand.
GCTCGCCAGCCAGCTCAACGACATCGTCCTGCGTGCGGGTTCCGGTACCGCCGCAGCGGTCGTGGCGAACCACGTCAACGGCATCGGCGTGGCTTACCGCTCGACCTATCTGCCGGTCATTACTTCGTCGCAGGATGCAACACAGAGCGTTTCCTGGGCAGGTACCCTCGACACCTTGTGGGTGGACAGCTACGGCCTGTTGCGCGAGAACGGCAAGGCCGGCTCGGCGGCTGGCTGTGCAAGCGGCTGCCAGTTGTCCAGCGATTACACGGTCGATCCGATCGTGGTATTCACGACGGACGCAACCGACAACCATCCGGAATTCAAGGAATGTGTGCCGAACGGCACCTCGACATTCGACCCGAGCACTTTCAGCCCCACCAATTCGAACGTCACCTGCACGTTGCATCAGTTGAGCGACCTCGCGACGATCTGGAATGCGGAATCGCAGTTGTGGTCGAGTCCGACCTCCACGTTCGGCAGCGGCTTGGCTTCACAACGCAGCTACACGACCAACGCCAGTTCGGGACGTTACATCTTCACCGACATCTACAACGGCAGCAAATTCCAGCAAACGGACTTCGTATGGAGCGGCAGCAGCACCTGCACGACCGGATTCTGCGGTTCCAACAGCAGCGGCACGGTGACCGGCAACTTCGGCTATCTCAACACCGACGGTAGTTCCAGCGAAGCCCAGAACATCGTCAACTGGGTGCGTGGCGTGGAGGTGAGCGGCATGCGCAGCCGCACGATCACCACCGATTGTGCGGCTTTGGATGTCCCTGGCTGCCCGACAACCGCGACCACGCTGACCATGCGCCTGGGCGACATCGTGGATTCGACGCCGCTGGTGATCACCTCGCCTTCCGAGAACTACGACCTGATTTACGGCGATACCAGCTACGCCAAGTTCCGCGCCAAATACAGTGATCGTCGGCAGATGGTGTATGTAGGCGCCAACGACGGCATGCTGCACGCGTTCAATGGCGGTTTCTTCGACGCCTCAAAGCACGCGCTGTACCTGCAACCGAACAACAGTTGCACTTCCAGCGGCTGCTCCGCCAATTCCGCCATCACCGCGCATCCGCTCGGGAGCGAACTGTGGGCCTATGTGCCGGGCAGCCTGCTGCCGCACCTGCGCTGGTTGACCGACCCGGCCTACCAGGCGGGGACCGCGACGCACCCCGGTCAACACGTGTTCTACGTGGACGGCTCGCCGGTCGCCACCGACGCCAGGATATTCGCCGACGACACCACGCACCCCGGTGGCTGGGGCACCATCCTGGTGGTGCCGTTCCGGCTCGGCGGCGGTGACATCAAGGTGCCGGTGCCGATCGATCCGACCAAATCCTACAAGCCGGGTTCCTGCACCAGTACCAACAACTGCAAGTACCAGGAGTCGTTTTCCTCGTACGTGGTATTGGACGTGACCGATCCGGAGCAGCCACCCACCGTGCTTGCGGAGCTGTCGCCTGCCTCCACCCCGGCGGACAGTAGCACCACCGGTCTGGGTGTTCAGAGTTACACCACGTCCGAACCCGCGTTCGCCGTGGAAGGCGAGGGCACCAGTTCGCCACGCTTCTTCATGTTCATCGGTTCCGGACCCACGCAGGCGGCGCCGCAAGGCACTGCGGTGACCTCGACGCAGCCCCTGCGGGTGTACGCCTATGATCTGGCCTGCCTCGCCGGCACCGGCACCGGTTGCCCCGCCAACCCGAGTACGCCACTGACCCTCGGGGTCAACAGTGACGGCAGCAACAAGACCGCGTTCGATTTCTCCAACGGCGGTGCGGATGCGCACGGCAAGAACAGCTTTGCCGGCGACCTGATAGCCAGCGACTTCAATCTCGACGGCAACGCCGAAGCGGTGTATTTCGGTAGCGTACGCGATGATCGGACCGATTCGCCGCGCAATTACAGCGGCTCGTTGTGGAAGATCTCCTTGAACGGCAGTTCGGACCCAACCAAGTGGGCCGCGCAACTGATGTACGACCCGCAGGCGCCGGTCACGGCGCGCCCCACGCTGGGCCTGAACAGCCGTGGTGCGCCGATGGTCTACGGCGGCACGGGCCGCGTTCTGGACGGCAGCGACCTGGAGACCAATGGCCAGCAGTACATCTTCGGCATGATCGATCCTTACCTGCTGCCTTCGGGCGACCCGCAATCCGACTTCGCCACCAGTCCGGCCCCTTCGCCGATGATCGCGGCCTCCAATCTGTTGGACATCACCAATATCGGTGTCTGCGTGCAGGTGGTTGCCGGGTCATGCTCCACGCAGGGAGCATTGGTGAATACGCAAAGTGGCAGCACGACTCCGAGCGGTGCGAGCACGGTGCCCAGCGATGTCACGAATTTCACCGAGCTGCAGGCCCTTTTCAGTTGTCCGCAGACACCTCCCGCGACCGGATCCACCTGCGGAAGCGATGCAGGCAAGGCCGGTTTCGTCTATGACCTGAGTACGCCCACGGGCAAGCCGTCCGAGCGCGTGATCAGCGCGCAGGCGCTGTTGGGCGGCGTGCTGGTCACCAACACCTATACCCCGGACATCAGCTCGTGCGTGGCGCTCGGCACCGGCCAGGAGTACGCGCAGGACTTCGAAACGGGCACGGCCAATCCCGCTGCCGCAATGCTGGGCGTCAATGCAAACGGGACGGGTGTCACCAGCGTCTCGCTCGGGCCCGGCCTGCCCTCCGCACCGAGCTTGCACGCCGGTGCAGGCGGCCAGAGCAATTCCAAGGCGGTCACGGCATGCACGCAGACTTCGACCGGCGCGATCATCTGCCAGAAGGTCGCATCCATCTTTCCGGTGACCAGCGGCGAAGTGTCCTGGCGCGAACCGCTGGATCAATAAAGGGGAACCGCAGTGAAGAACCGATGGCAACGCGGCTTTACGCTCCTGGAGCTGATGATCGTGGTGGTGGTGATCGCAATCCTCGCGGCGATCGCGATCCCGTCCTACCAGAACTACATCACCCGCGTCACGCGCACCAAGGCCACGCGCGCGCTGATGGACCTGGCCGGGCGCGAGGAGCGGTACTACTACAGCAATAACCGCTATGCGGCGACCTTGTCCAGCATCGGTTACAACTCGCCTTACGTGGAAAGCAGCACCGACAGCCGCTACTACGCGGTCGGCATCGCTTCCGCGAGCAGCACCGATTACACGCTGCAGGCCGTGCCCCAAGCCACGCAGGCCACCAAGGACACCCAGTGCGGAACGCTGACCCTCAATCGGGCGGGAGTGAAGGGTTCGACCAACTCCGATGCCCGCTGCTGGTCGGGGCAATGACATGCGCCAAAGTGCTTCACTGACGGGGTTGCTGCTCATCGCCGCGCTTGTGGCCGGGAGCGCGCATGCGGGCGATTACTACAAGTGGACCGATGCGCACGGTACCGTGCACTACTCGCAGACTCCGCCGCCACCGGATCACGCATCGACTACCGTTCGGGTGAGCGATGGCGCGCCAGTCGCACCGCTGCCTGGCATGGCCAACGCACCTGTCTCGCCGGAAGAAAAGACCAGGGTGCAATCCAGCCAGGCGGCGCTGGATCGGGCGAACAAGCAAACCCTGAGCGACGATTGCGCGACCGCACAAAAGAACATCGCCAGCCTGCAGGGGCGCGGCATGGTGGTTGCGAGCGGCGATCCGGACAAGGTGCGCGCGCTGGATCCCGACCAACGCGCGCAGGCGCTGGCCGACGCGCGCAACGAAGCAGCGACTTACTGCGCGCACAAACCATAGGTAATTGCCGATGTCACTCGCCCGCACGCGCGGATTTACCCTGGTCGAATTGATGATCACCATCACTGTGGCGGCGATCCTGGCCGCGATCGCGTTGCCGAGCTTTCGCGACTTCCTGCGCCGCAATGCGGTGACCGCGCAGGCGAACCAGGTGCTGGCTTCGCTGCAGTACGCGCGCAACGAGGCTGTCAGCCGACGTTATCCGACGGCCGTTTGCGCGAGCACCGCCGGCACGGGCTGCGACGGCGGCAGCACCTTCGAAAACGGCTGGATGGTGTGGCGCGACAGCACCCTGGGCGGCACGCCTGCCTACAACGGATCCCCGCCTGACGAATTGCTGCGCGTCACCCAGGCCCAGAGCGGCGTCAGCATCCGCTCCTTCGGCGGAACCGGTGCGGGCCTCATTGCCTTTGACCAGCGCGGCCAGGTGATCGGCGCGACCGGAGTGACAAACATCGTGATCTGCGCCAAATCCAAATCCAGCGATGCGATCGGCACCAGCACCAGCACGGTAACCGGGCAGTACGTGCGGATCGACTCTTCCGGGCGGATCACGGTGCAGAGCCTGACCGCCGGTTCGAACTGCAACGCCGCACCGACGTGACGATCGGGAGCCCGGGGCGAATCGCTCCGGCGACACGAAAAAAGCCGGGCAATGCCCGGCTTTTTGCTTCGACATGGTGGGCGCGACAGGGGTCGAACTTGTGACACCTGCCGTGTGAAGGTTCGCTGCTATGCGTACGCTGCGAGCCTCGGAATCCGGACACCCAAATGAAGACCGGCCGTAAAGGCCGGTCTTCATTCCAGAATTGGTGGGCGGTACAAGGATCGAACTTGTGACACCTGCCGTGTGAAGGCAGTGCTCTACCGCTGAGCTAACCGCCCAAGCTCTCGGCGAGCGCCGAGCCGCGAAAGTCTAAGGGCGCGCGCCGCCCCGGTCAATGCGCCGCCCCATGGCGAACGTGCGGCTAACGCACACGGACTACAATGCGCGCCTTCAGCACCGTGCCCGGAGCGCACCCATGGAACACATCCTGCACGCCTTGCGCGATTTCGAGATCACGCCGTGGAAGCTGGTCGGCTTCATCGGCACGTTCACCTTCACCGCGCGCTGGTTCGTGCAGTTGTACGCCACCAAGAAACAGAAGAAGGTGGTGATGCCGATGGCGTTCTGGTACCTGTCGGTGATGGGCAGCGTGCTGCTGCTGGCCTACTTCATCTTCGGCAAGAATGATTCGGTCGGCATCGTCTCGAATTTCTTCCCGCTGTTCGTGTCGCTGTACAACGTCAGCGTGCATCTGCGGCACAAGGAGCGTGAGGCTGAAGAGGCCTCGAGTTGAGCCGCGATCGCGAGCCGGTTCACTCGGGATCGTAGTCCAGGTTCGACGCCAGCCAGCGTTCGGCTTCCGCCACGGTCCAGCCCTTGCGTTTCGCGTAATCCTCGACCTGTTCCTTGCCGAGCCGTCCGACCACGAAGTACTGGCTGCGCGGATGCGCGAAGTACCAGCCCGAAACGGAGGCTGCCGGATACATCGCCATGCCTTCGGTGAGTTCGATGCCCGAGTTGTTGGTGGCGTCGAGCAGCGCGAACAGCGTGCGCTTCTCGGTGTGGTCCGGGCAGGCGGGATAACCCGGCGCAGGGCGGATGCCGCGGTACTTCTCCGCGATCAGCGCATCGTTGTCGAGCGATTCGTCGTTCGCGTAGCCCCAGAACTCCTTGCGAACGCGTTCGTGCATGCGCTCGGCGAAGGCTTCCGCGAGGCGGTCGGCCAATGCCTTCAGCAGGATGGCCGAGTAATCGTCGTGCTCGGCACGGAAGCGTTCGAGGTGTTCCTCGATGCCGAGCCCGGCAGTCACGGCGAATCCGCCGACCCAGTCCTGCTTGCCGGACTCCCTGGGGGCAACGAAATCGGCGAGGCAGAAGTCCGGGCGCTCGGCGGGCTTGTCGGCCTGCTGACGAAGGTGGTGCAGCACGATCGGCTTTTCCCTTCTCCCTTCGGGAGAAGGTGCCCCGTCAGGGGCGGATGAGGGTTCGGTTGAACTGGAGCACTCCGCTTCAACCGAACCCCCACCCCCAGCCCCTCTCCTGGCGGGAGAGGGGAAATAAATCTCCACATCATCCCCCAGCGAATTCGCCCGCCAGAACCCGATCACCGCGCGCGCGGTCAGCCATTTTTCAGCGATCAGCTTGTCCAGCATCGCCTGCGCATCGTTGAACAGCTCGCGCGCCTGAGCGCCGACCACGGCGTCGTCGAGGATCGCGGGGTAATGCCCCGACAGTTCCCAGGCGGAGAAGAACGGCGTCCAGTCGATGTACGCACGCAGCTCTTCCAGTGAATAGTCGTCGAACACCGTGATGCCGGGCCTGCGGGGCGCGGGTGGGGCGTAGTTCGCCCAGTCGCCGTCGAACTTCTGCGCGCGCGCGTGCTCCAGCGAGACCAGTTTCTTGCCCGGTCCGCGGTCCTTGTGGCGCTCGCGGATTTCCGCGTATTCGGCGCGCACCTTCGCCAGGAAATCGTCCACCAGCTCCTTGCTGACCAGCGATTGCGCCACGCCGACCGCGCGCGAGGCGTCCTTCACCCACACTGTCGGCGCCTTGTAGTTCGGTTCGATCTTCAGCGCGGTGTGCGCGCGCGAGGTGGTGGCCCCGCCGATGAGCAGGGGAATCCGGAAATCCTGCCGCTGCATTTCCTTCGCGACGTGAGCCATTTCCTCGAGCGAGGGCGTGATCAGGCCTGACACGCCGATCATGTCCGCGTTCTGCTCGCGCGCGGTGTCGAGGATCTTCTGCGCCGGCACCATCACGCCGAGGTCGATCACGTCGAAGTTGTTGCAGGCGAGCACCACGCCGACGATGTTCTTGCCGATGTCGTGCACGTCGCCCTTGACCGTCGCCATCACGATCCTGCCGTTGGACTTGCCGGTGTCGCCGCTGCGTTTCTTTTCCTCTTCCATGAAGGGCAGCAGATACGCGACCGCCTTCTTCATCACGCGCGCGGATTTCACCACCTGTGGCAGGAACATCTTGCCGGCACCGAACAGGTCGCCGACGACATTCATGCCGTCCATCAGAGGGCCTTCGATCACGTCCAGCGTGCGCGATGACTGCTTGCGCACCTCCTCGGTGTCCTCGACCACGTACTGATCGATGCCGTGCACCAGCGCGTGTTCGAGCCGCTTGGCGACCGGCAGGTCGCGCCACGCGAGCGCGTTGCCGTTGTCCTTTTCCTTCGTGCCCTTTTTGTAGCGCTCCGCGATTTCCATCAACCGCTCGGTGGCATCCGGCCGGCGATTCAGAACCACGTCCTCGACGCGCTCGCGCAGTTCGGGGTCGAGGTCGTCGTAGATCGCCAGCGCACCGGCATTGACGATGCCCATGTCCATGCCGGCCTTGATCGCGTGGTAGAGGAACACGCAGTGGATCGCCTCGCGCACGGTGTTGTTGCCGCGGAACGAGAATGACACGTTGGAGACGCCACCGGAGATGTGCGAATCCGGAAAGCGCTTCTTCAGTTCCTTCGCCGCCTCGATGAAGTTCACCGCGTTGTCGGCGTGTTCCTCGATGCCGGTGGCGATCGGGAAGATGTTGGAGTCGAAGATGATGTCTTCGGGCGGGAAGCCGATCTTTTCCGTGAGCAGCCGGTAGGAGCGTTCGCAGATCTCCAGCCGCCGCCCGACCGTATCGGCCTGGCCCTGCTCGTCGAACGCCATCACCACCACCGCCGCGCCGTAGCGCAGGATCTTGCGCGCCTGTTCCAGGAACGGGCCTTCGCCTTCCTTCAGCGAGATCGAATTGACCACGCCCTTGCCCTGCAGGCACTTCAGGCCGGCCTCGATCACGCTCCATTTGGACGAATCCACCATCACCGGGATGCGCGCGATGTCGGGCTCGGCTGCGATCAGGCGCAGGAACTTCACCATGGCGGCTTCGGCGTCCAGCAAGCCTTCGTCCATGTTGACGTCGAGGATCTGCGCGCCATTGGCGACCTGCTGGCGTGCCACTTCCACCGCCTCGTCGTAGTGGTCTTCCTTGATCAGCTTCTTGAACTGCGCGGAACCGGTGACGTTGGTGCGCTCGCCGATGTTGATGAAATTCAACTCGGGCGTGATGACCAGCGGTTCGAGGCCGCTCAGGCGGGTACGGCGCGCGCTCACGCCGCGATTCGCCCGGGTTCCGGCAATGCGCGTGGCGGCACGCCGCGCACGGCTTCCGCGATCGCGGCGATGTGCGCCGGCGTGGTGCCGCAGCAGCCGCCGACCAGGTTGAGCAAGCCTGAACGCGCGAACTCGCCCAGCATCGCGGCCATTTCCTGCGGCGTCTCGTCGTAGCCGCCGAACGCATTGGGCAGTCCGGCATTGGGGTGTGCGCTGACATGGCAGTCGGCCACGCGCGCGAGTGTTTCCACATGCTCGCGCAGGTCCTTCGCGCCCAGCGCGCAATTCAGGCCCACGCTCAAGGGATGCGCATGCGCCACCGAATACCAGAAGGCCTCGGCGGTCTGGCCGGACAGCGTGCGGCCGGAGCGGTCGGTGATCGTGCCCGAGATCATGATCGGCAGCCGGCCGCCGATCTCGTCGAATACGCGCGCGATCCCGAACAGCGCAGCCTTGGCATTCAGTGTGTCGAAGATGGTCTCCACCATCAGCACATCAGCACCGCCTTCCACCAGGCCGTGCGCGGCTTCCGCGTAGGCATTTTCGAGCTCATCGAAGTCCACATTGCGGAAGCCCGGGTTGTTGACGTCCGGCGACAGCGAGGCGGTGCGGCTGGTCGGACCGAGCACGCCAATGGCAAAGCGCGGACGCTCCGGCGCTTGGCGTTCCACTTCATCGCAGGCTGCGCGTGCGAGCCTCGCGCCTTCGCGGTTCAACTCGCGCACCAGGTGCTGCAGGCCGTAGTCGGCCTGGCTGATGGAGGTGGAATTGAAGGTGTTGGTCTCGACCAGATCGGCGCCGGCGCGCAGGTAGGCCAGGTGGATATCGCGGATCAGGTGCGGCTGCGTCAGCGACAGCAGGTCGTTGTTGCCGCGCAGGTCGCGCGCGCAGTGCTCGCCGTGATCGTGATGGTGATTCGCGTCGCAGCCGTTTCCGAAACGTTCGCCCCGGTAGCCATGCTCGTCCAGCGCGTGCGCCTGCAGCATCGTGCCCATCGCGCCATCCAGCACTAGGATTCGCTGCGAGAGCGCGGCCCGGAGCGTTTCAACGCGGTCGGGATGAAGCCAGGTTAAAGAAGTCATTTCGGCGTGCTCCTGCTTGTCTCCTTTCCCCGCTTGCGGGGGAAGGTTGGGATGGGGGCGAGTTTCCGGCGATTACGTTCCATGTCGCCCCCATCTGCCCTTCGGGCATCTTCCCCCGTAAACGGGGGAAGAAAAGGCGTGTTACGTTCCACTTGGCTTGCGTGCCAACAGACTCAACACTTCAAAATGCGGCGGCCGCACCTCGCGCGACACCTTCGCGCAATGCAGCACCTCCAGTCCCGCCTTGCGCGCGAAACCGACCAGGTCCTCGCGCCTGAACCCGAGATTGCGGTGGTCGAACGGTGCCACGGCTGCACGATGCGCGTGTTTCGCCAGCGTGGCCGCAAGCAAGCGTCCGCCTGGCTTCAGCACGCGCGCGGCTTCGGCGACGGCCTGCGCGGGGTGCTCGCTGTAGGTCAGCGCGTGCATCATCAGCACCAGGTCGAAGCGGCGCCTGCCGAGGTCGAGCGCGTGCATGTCGCCCTCGACCACTTCCACGTTGTGGAACGATTTCAGGCGCTCGCGCGCGGCGGACACCACGCGCTCGCTGGAATCCACGCACACGATCGAGTGCGCATGCGGCGCCAGCAGCTCCGCCAGCACGCCGTCGCCGGAGGCGATGTCCAGCACGTCGCCGGTCTCCAGCAGTTGCAGCAGCGTGCGTGCGAGGGTCTCCCAGGTACGGCCCGGCGAATAATGACGCTCCATGTCGCCGGCGACGCTGTCGGCCCAGCCGCGCTCTCGCGCGCGCCGCGCGAGGACATTCGGCAGGCGCTGCGCGTCGCTTTCCAGCAATGCATCGTCCACGCCCTGTTCGAGCGCGCGCAGCAACTCCGCTGCGCCGTCGGCATCAGCATCGTTGATCCGGTAATACGCCGAGACGCCGGCGCGACGATCGCGCACCAGCCCGGCTTCCTTGAGCTTGGCCAGATGCGTGGAAACGCGCGGCTGCGCCAGGCCGAGCACGGCGGAAATCTCCGCGACGGTCAGTTCCTCGCGGCGCAGCAGCGCCAGCAGCCGCACCCGGGTCGAGTCGGACAGCAAACGCAGCAAAGAGGTGGCTTCCGCGAGATCCAGCATTGCATCTTTATATCAGGATGGAGAGATAAATTAAATGGCGCGCTGCAGCCGACGCCCTCGCGGGCGCGGCTGAGCTTGGCTGCCTGGGCGTTGCGGTCGGTGCCTGGCGGCAGGTTGGAAATCGCCTTGACGAAACAGGCGGTATGCTTTCCGTTTGTTTTTCGGGAAATGGCCGATGCGAGGCTTGGGTCGGGTTCTGGCGATATTGCTCGTGGCGCTCGCGCCGGCATTGGCCGAATCGCACTGGCAGGCGGATGCGGATCTTTTCCTGCGAGAGCCGGCGCCTCGGCCGGATGGCTACCCGTACCGCATCTACGTGCCGCCGCACATCGGTCCGCACCAGAAACTGCCGCTGATCGTGTTCCTGCACGGCTCCGGGCAGAACGGCGACAACAACGAGGACCAGATTGCCTACGGCGCCAATGGCGCGATGCAGTTGCTGGATGCCGCGCGCGCGCAGCACAAGCCGATCCTGTTCGCCGCGCCGCAGTCGCCGCAGGATTACTGGGTGCCGGCCAGGGTGATGGCGGTGATCGCGGACATCGAGAAGCGCTGGCCGGTGGACCGCGGCCGCATCGTGCTGACCGGCCTTTCCAGCGGCGGCACCGGCGTGTGGGACGTCGCCAAGACCTGGCCGGACCGCTTCGCCGCGCTGGTGCCGATGTCAGGCATGACCGAGCGGGCGGGGCTCGCGTCGATCGCGCAGGTGCCCGAATGGGTGTTCCATGCCGCGGACGATGACGATACGAATGTCGAAACCGGTGCCGGCGGCGCGATGGTCGGTTCGCGCGCGGTGGTGCGCGCGTTGCGCGAGGCGGGCGGACATCCGTGCTACACCGAATACCTGCACGGCCCGGTGGATCCAGATCCGCACGTGATCTGGCCGGAAGCCTACGCCACGCCCGGCCTGCTCGACTGGATGCTGGCGCAGCGCCGTGGACATCCCGACAAGAGCTGCCCGGCCGAAGCGCCAAACTGAGCCACTCGCCGCCGCGCATTTCGGTCGGGGCCGGCATCCTGCTAAAATCCCCAAGTTTGCCGAGCGCTTTCCGGGCTCGCGCGCCGCACGGGAGAACGCGCATGGATTTCCATTTCAGCGAAGAGCAGTTGCAGATCCAGTCCATCGCGCGCGAGTTCGCGCAGAAGCGCATCGCGCCGGTCGCGGCGGAGTTCGACAAGTCCGGCGAGTTCCCGCTCGACAACATCCTGGAGATGGGCAAGCTCGGGCTGATGGGCATCGAGGTGCCGGTCGAGTACGGCGGTGCCGGCATGGATTCGATCTCTTACGCGCTGGCGATGATCGAGATCGCCGCGGCCGACTGCGCGCACTCGACCATCATGAGCGTCAACAACACGCTCTACTGCAACGGCTTGCTGAAGTTCGCCAACGAGGAGCAGAAGAAGAAGTACGTCACGCCGATCGCATCCGGCGAGGCGATCGGTGCGTTCGCATTGACAGAACCACAGTCCGGTTCCGATGCCACCGCCATGCGTTGCCGCGCGGTGAAGCAGGCGGACGGCAGCTTCGTCATCAACGGCAAGAAGAGCTGGATCACTTCCGGTCCGGTCGCGAAATACATCCTGCTGTTCGCGATGACCGATCCCGAAAAGCACGCGCGTGGCGTTACCGCTTTCATGATCGACACTTCGCGCGCGGGCTTCCATCGCGGCAAGACCGAACCGAAGCTGGGCATCCGGGCTTCGGCTACGTGCGAAATCGAATTCGCGGATTACCGTGCCACGCCGGATGAAGTGATCGGCGAGGAAGGCCACGGCTTCAAGATCGCCATGGGCGTGCTGGACGCCGGCCGCATCGGCATCGCCTCGCAGGCGGTCGGCCTGGCGCGGGCTGCGTACGAAGCGACACTGGAGTACGCGCGCGAGCGCAAGGCATTCGGCCAGCCGATCGGTGCGTTCCAGATGATCCAGCAGAAGATCGCGGACATGAAGTGCAAGCTGGATGCGGCCCTGTGGCTCACCCTGCGCGCCGCCTGGGCCAAGCAGGAAGCGGGCAAGACTGGCGGACGCTTCTCCACCGAAGCGGCAGTCGCAAAACTCACCGCATCCGAGGCGGCGATGTGGATCACCCATCAGGCCGTGCAGGTGCACGCCGGCATGGGTTATTCCAAGGAGATGCCGCTGGAGCGCTACTTCCGCGACGCCAAGATCACGGAGATCTACGAGGGCACGTCGGAAATCCAGCGGCTGGTGATCGCACGAAACGAAACTGGTCTTCGATGAACTGAGCTCCAGCGCATTGCCTGCGGCACTGCGCTGACCCACACTCTTCGTCATTCCGGGGCCAGCTGAAGGCTGGAACCACGGAGCTCTTGGTCATGGATGGCAGCTCTTTGCCGGGACCCGGTGGGGAAAGTAACCAAAGCCATTGGCGCCGGGCATGACGGTCTCGCCAACGTCCGGTTGGCTCGACTGCCCTGCGCTT
>DASSFA010000261.1:0-3866 GCA_035694895.1 Rhodanobacteraceae bacterium
CAGGCGTGATGGGCGGTTTCGACTCGCGCGTCACCGAGACCACGCGTGACGTGTTCCTGGAGTCCGCCCATTTCGCGCCGGCCGCGATCATGGGTCGCGCGCGCAAGCTCGGGTTGAACACCGATGCCGCACACCGTTTCGAACGCGGCGTGGATCCGGAATTGCCGCGGTTGGCGATGGAGCGCGCGACCGCATTGCTCGTCCAAATCGCAGGCGGGCGGCCTGGGGATATCGTCGAAGCCGCGTTGCCGGAGCATCTGTCGCATGCGGTGCCCATTGCGTTGCGCCGTGCGCGCATCGCGCGGGTGCTGGGCGTGACGATTGCGGACGAGCAGGTGCAGCGCATTCTTTCCGCGCTGGGGATGCGGCTCGAATCCAGCCAGGATGGCTGGCACGTCACCCCGCCCAGCCGGCGTTTCGACATAGAACGCGAGGAAGACCTGATCGAGGAGCTGGCGCGCATCCACGGCTACGCGCAGATTCCTGCGCATCTGCCGGCGGGCGAACCACCGGCGCCCGTCGAGGACGAAACCCGTCTTCCCGAAAGCGTATTGCGGGCGCAACTTGCCGCGCGCGATTTCAACGAGGCGGTCTGCTATGCGTTCGTGGAAGCGCAGCGCCTGCAAACATGGGGCATTGCCGAGGGCGCGGTACCTTTGGCCAATCCGCTGTCGGCGGAAATGGCGGTGATGCGTACCTCGCTGCTGCCGGGGCTGGTGGACGCCCTGGCTGCCAATCGCCGGCGACAACAGTCGCGCGTGCGGTTGTTCGAGTCCGGAAGGATTTTCGCGCGCACGGATGCCGATGGCGCGCCACGGGAAACACCGGTGCTCGCCGCGGTCGCCTGCGGCAGCGCGCAGACCGAACAATGGGGCGAACGCGCTCGGGGGCTGGACTTCTTCGACCTGAAGGGCGATCTGGAATCGCTGCTGGCCATGCGCGGGCGGCAGGCATGGAGCTTCGACCAGAAGGACTTGCCGGCCTGGTTGCATCCGGGCCGTGGCGCGCGGGTCCTGCATGAGGGCAAGCCCGTCGGCGCAATCGGTGCGCTGCATCCGCGCCTGTTGCGCGAGCTGGATCTGGATTCGGACGTCTATGCCTTCGAAATCCAGGTCGAGCCGCTGCGCCTCCGCGAGCTTCCGCAGGCCCGGCCGTTGCCCCGGTTCCCCTCCGTCAGGCGCGATATCGCGGTTGAGCTGCCGCGCACGGTTGCCTGGGCGGAGGTGGAGGCAAGCTTGCGCCAAACCCTGGGTTCCGGGCTGGCCGACACCTTTGTTTTTGACGTCTATACCGGGCCGGGCTTGAAAGAAGATCAAAAAAGTATCGCTATAGGCTTGATTTTGCAGGACGCTTCCCGCACCCTTACGGACCAGGACGCCGACGGTTGCGTGGCCGCGGCGCTGGCGTCGCTGGTAACCGCATTCGGGGCCAAGTTACGGAGTTGATGATGACGACGCTGACCAAAGCGGAGATGGCCGAGCGTCTGTTCGTGGATGTCGGCCTGAATAAGCGCGAAGCGAAGGAATTCGTGGACGCGTTCTTCGAGGTGGTACGCGAGGCACTCGAAAGGGGAGAGCAGGTGAAATTGTCCGGCTTCGGCAATTTCGACCTGCGGCAAAAGAACCAGCGCCCGGGGCGCAATCCCAAGACCGGCGAGGAGATTCCGATCTCCGCACGCAGGGTGGTGACCTTCCGTCCCGGCCAGAAGCTGAAAGTGCGAGTCGAGAGCTATGCTGGACCCACGCAGTAACAACGAACTCCCCGCCATCCCCGCCAAGCGCTACTTCACGATTGGTGAAGTGAGCGAGCTGTGCGCGGTGAAACCGCACGTGTTGCGTTACTGGGAACAGGAGTTCCCGGCGCTGAAGCCCGTCAAGCGGCGCGGCAACCGCCGCTATTACCAGCGCCACGACGTGCTGATGATCCGACAGATCCGCGCACTCCTGTACGAGCAGGGATTCACGATCACCGGTGCGCGCGCGCGGCTGGAAGGCCAGCAGGCCCGCATGGAAGCCAGCATCTCCAACCAGATCGTCCGCCAGATGAGGATGGAGCTGGAGCAGTTGCTGACGATCTTGAGATAGTGCGCCGCGGCCGCCTGTCCGTCGCGCGCAGGCGCGCTCCCGCAAAACGGCTCCCGTAGGAGCCTTGCACGCGACACTGTTACAATCGCAATCTTGTCGGGGCGTAGCGCAGCCTGGTAGCGCATCTGCCTGGGGGGCAGGAGGTCGTGGGTTCGAATCCCGCCGCCCCGACCAATGACGAAAATCGGGCCCTTGGGGCCCGTTTTTTTTGTCATCGGTACTGGTGAGGATGAGAACTGGCGCCTTCGCAAGAAGGCGCCGTTCGACTGCGAAGCCAGGGACGGCGTAGCGAACATCGCGCAGCGATGGCCCGAAGGGCGAGCGCCAGGAAGGCGCGAGTCATCCCGCCGCCCCGACCACGATCCGTTTTGGCTCGTCATGCCGGCGCAGGCCGGCATCCAGTGGCTTTATGGCCCTGATCCCGGCCAAAAGCTGCCGTCCATGGCCGAGAGCTCCGTAGCCGGGATGACGGCAGGACATGCGCGCTTTCCCGCACGCAGCCGACCGTTTACGCTTGGCGGATGAGCAACGTCCGCCGCACGCTCTATCCCGAGATCGAACCCTACGATTCGGGCCTGCTGCAGGTCTCGCCATTGCACACCCTCTACTACGAGCAGTGCGGGAATCCGCACGGCAAGCCCGTGGTGTTCCTGCACGGCGGACCCGGCGCAGGCTGCAATGCCAAGTGCCGGCGGTTTTTCGATCCGCGGGCTTACCGGATCATCCTGTTCGATCAGCGCGGCTGCGGGCGCTCCACGCCGCACGCGGAATTGCGCGAGAACACCACCTGGGATCTGGTCGCCGATATCGAGAGCCTGCGCGAACACTTGCGCATCCAGCGTTGGCAGGTGTTCGGTGGCTCCTGGGGTTCGACTCTGGCGCTGGCGTACGCGGAAACGCATCCGCAGCGCGTGACCGGACTGGTGCTGCGCGGCATCTTCATGCTGCGCGACTGGGAACTGAAATGGTTTTACCAGGCCGGCTGCGACGCATTGTTTCCGGACGCGTGGGAACACTACCTCGCGGCGATTCCGGAGAACGAGCGCGGCGATTTGATCCATGCGTATCACCGCCGCCTGACCGCGGACGATCCGGCGGTGCAACTGTCCGCAGCGCAGGCGTGGTCGGTATGGGAAGCCTCGACCAGTTTCCTCATGCAGGACCCGGCTTACATCGCATCGAGTGCGGGAGACCGCTTCGCCCTGGCGTTCGCGCGCATCGAGAACCATTACTTCGTCAATCGCGGCTTCTTCGAATGCGATGACCAGTTGCTGCGCGATGCGCACCGCTTGCGCGACGTTCCCGCGGTGATCGTCCAGGGCCGCTACGACGTGGTGTGCCCGATGCGCAGTGCCTGGGACCTGCATCGCGCCTGGCCGCAGGCGAAACTTGAAATCGTGCCGGATGCCGGGCACTCGGCGTTCGAACCCGGCATCGCCGATGCGTTGATTCGCGCAACGGACGCATTTCGATGAAACAAAAAACGCCCGGCATTGCCGGGCGTTTCGTCGCCATGCGAGGCGCTGTCGGGGAAGTTACGCCGCGGCCTTCGCCGGCGCGGCCTGTTGCTGCCGCGGGCCGTGCAGCAGCGCCTGCCGCACGTGCTCCACCAGCAGGTCGGCTTCCGCCTCGCTGATCGCAAAGTGCGGCGTGAAGCGCAGCGAGTTGGCGCCGCCGTGGATCACGTTGATGCCGCGCTCGCGCATGTACTCCTCGGTGGAGTTCGCGCCGTAGCACTTGAACTGCGGGGCGAGTTCGCAGGAGAACAGCAGCCCGGTGCCC
>DASSFA010000262.1:0-2111 GCA_035694895.1 Rhodanobacteraceae bacterium
CCATCGCGAAGCCATGTTCAAGAACATGGCGGCCTCGCTCATCAAGCACGAACTGATCCGCACCACCTTGCCCAAGGCCAAGGAGCTGCGCCGCATCGCCGAGCCGCTGATCACGCTCGCCAAGAACGACGGCGTCGCCAATCGCCGCCTCGCCTTCGCGCGCCTGCGCGACAAGCAGGCCGTCGGCAAGCTGTTTGTCGAACTCGGTCCGCGCTACCGCGCGCGTCCGGGCGGATACCTGCGCATCCTCAAGTGCGGTTATCGCGACGGCGACAACGCGCCGATGGCGTACGTCGAGCTGGTGGACCGCCCGCAGGCTGCTGCCGTCGCCGAGTAAGCGAGGCGCCGTCCACATCGGATGACGAAAGCCCCGGCCGAAACGCCGGGGCTTTTGCGTTTGCAAGCTGACAGCCGCGGACAAAGTCGTTAACTTTGCAATTCCATCTCACACGGCGCGAACCCATGGCACCCTGGCACTGGTCCTATCGCACGGTTTACCTGGTCGGCTTCCTCGTCTGCGCGGGCCTACTGGCCTACGCGATCTACGCCGAGGTCTACATGGGCCTGATTCCGTGCCCGCTGTGCGTGTTCCAGCGCATCGCCTTCATCTGGATGGGCTTCTGGTTCCTGATCGGCGGCTTGCATGCGCCGCGCAATCGGGCGCGCTGGGCTTATTGCGTGCTGGTGGTGATCGGAGCGATCTGGGGCATCGTGATCGCCGCGCGCCACTTGTGGCTGCAAAGCCTGCCGGCCGATCAGGTGCCGAGCTGCGGCCCGGGGCTGGGCTATCTGTTCGACACCTTCAGCTGGCTGCACGCGTTCAAGCTGGTGTTCTCCGGCTCCGGCGAATGCGCGGCGGTGACGTGGAAATTCCTGGGCCTGAGCATGCCGGGCTGGACGCTGATCTGGTACGTGCTGCTGTCGGCTTTCGCGATCCATGGCGCGCTGCACCCGTTTTCGCCCAGGCAGATCGCCCGGATGCGGCAATCGCAATCGTGATCCGCTCATGACGTTTGCGGCGGAGGGGAATGCGCATAGCCAAAACCCGCTATCCTTCGCAAATGGCAACCCCTGAACGCAACCTGCGCGCGGTTCGCGAAGCGCCGCCCTGGCAGCCGGATAGCTGGCGTGCGCGCACGGCTGCACAGCAGCCGGCTTACGAAGATGCCGCCGAACTTGAAGGCGCGTTGGCGGAACTGTCTTCGCTGCCGCCGCTGGTCACGTCATGGGAAGTGCTGGCGCTGAAGCAGATGCTGGCCGAGGCGCAGGAAGGCAAGCGCTTCCTGCTGCAAGGTGGTGACTGCGCGGAGAATTTCGCCGACTGCAACAACACGGTGATCGCCAATCGCCTGAAGGTGCTGCTGCAGATGAGCCTGGTGCTGATCCATGGCCTGCGCGTGCCGGTGGTGCGCGTGGGCCGCTTCGCCGGGCAATACGCGAAACCCCGTTCGGCCGACCTGGAGACGCGCGACGGCGTGACGCTGCCGAGCTACCGCGGTGATCTTGTCAACGGCGCCGAGTTCAACGCGGCATCGCGCCGTCCGGATCCCCAGCGCATGCTGCAAGGTCATGCGCGCTCGGCGATGACGATGAACTTCGTGCGCGCACTGGTGGACGGCGGTTTCGCCGACCTGCATCACCCCGAGTACTGGAACCTTTCCTGGGTCGAGCATTCGCCGCTCGCGGAGGAATACCGGCGCATCGTGGAAGGCATCGGTGACGCGGTGCGCTTCATGGAGACGCTCGCCGGCGAACCGATCGCGAGTTTCCAGCGTGCCGAGTTCTACACTTCGCACGAGGCGTTGCTGTTGCATTACGAGCAGGCAATGACCCGGCACGTGCCGCGCCAGTGGGGCTGGTTCGACCTGTCGGCGCACTTCCCCTGGATCGGCATGCGCACCGCGGCGCTTGACGGCGCGCACGTGGAATTCTGCCGCGGCATCCGCAACCCGGTCGCGGTGAAGGTCGGTCCTGCGATGAGCGCGGAACATCTGCAGCGGCTGATCGAGATTCTCAATCCCGACGACGAGCCGGGCCGGCTGACGCTGATCCATCGCATGGGCGCCGGCGGCATAAGCCAGCATCTGCCGGCGTTGATCGAAGCGGCGAAA
>DASSFA010000263.1:0-4432 GCA_035694895.1 Rhodanobacteraceae bacterium
GACACCACCGAGGCGATGGTGCGGATCGACATGAGCGAGTTCATGGAGAAGCACTCGGTCGCGCGGCTGATCGGCGCGCCGCCCGGCTACGTCGGTTACGAGGAAGGTGGCTATCTCACCGAAGCGGTGCGTCGCCGTCCCTACAGCGTGATCCTGCTGGACGAGGTCGAGAAGGCTCATCCGGACGTGTTCAACATCCTGCTGCAGGTTCTCGATGACGGCCGCCTCACCGACGGCCAGGGCCGCACCGTGGATTTCCGCAACACCGTGATCGTGATGACGTCCAATCTCGGATCGAACCTGATCCAGGAGATCGCGGCCAGCGGCATCGACGAGGATTCACCCGAGGCCTACACCCAAATGAAAGCCGCGGTGATGGGCGTGGTGCAGGCGCACTTCCGCCCGGAATTCATCAACCGGCTGGACGAGATCGTCGTGTTCCATCCGCTGGACAAGCGGCAGATCCGCGAGATCGCGCGCCTGCAGACGCAGTATCTCGCCAAGCGACTGGCGGAACGCCAGATCACGCTGGACCTGTCGGATGCCGCGCTGATGCTGCTGGGCAACGCCGGCTTCGATCCGGTCTACGGCGCGCGCCCGCTGAAGCGCGCGATCCAGACGCAACTGGAGAATCCGCTGGCGCAGAAGATCCTGTCCGGCGAATTCGGTGCCGGCGACATCGTCAACGTGGATGCGGAAGGCGGGAAGCTGGTATTCCGCAAGAGCTGATCCGGCCCTTTCGCGTCCACAACATCCGCCCGAACCCTCCCATCAAGGGAGGGCTTTGATGCGGATCACTTCGCATCGGGTGTAAAGGTCTAGTCCATCTTCGCGGTGAGCGGCTCGGTCGGATCGTCACGCGAGCAGGGCGCATAGGCAATGGAACCGGCCACACACGCGAATGAGCTTGCCTGGCTTCGCATCTTCAAATCTCCCCACGAGTCATATGGATGGCGTGACCTGCGCGTGGCGAGGTCATTTGGCGTCCGGCGTGAAAGTCCAGCTGACTTCCTCGGTGAGGGGAATCGTCCAACCCTCGCTCCAAACCCCGCGGTCTGTTCCTGATTTCACCGTAGCGCTGCCGCTCAGAGGCCCTGCGAGCGTGGTGTATTTCATGCCCCGGATCAGCAGAGGTGGAAACTGCACGATGCGCGGCACGGATTCGGTCTTGCCGGCGATGGTGCCCGTCACGCGGATCTCGGCGGATGGCAAGGCAAGCTCGTAGGTCTTGCTGGTGCCGTCGGCAACCAGACGTGGCCTCACATCGCCTTCCTCGAGCTGCACGGTGCAGTTGCTGATGGCCTGTCCACCGATGCGCGTGCCCACGCCTGTGTTGAAGCCCAGAGGCGTCATGCCACTCCACGTCGCGGTGTCGTCGGCCTTTGCCCGGGCGCTGCATGAGTCCGCACCCCAGGTCGTGTCGCGTTGCGATTCATCCTGCGCTTTCTGCATTCCGCTTTTGATGGCATCGGGGTTCTGCTGCATTTTCGCCATGGCCTGCATCGCCGCCGCTTGCTGGCACGCCATGTCATCCCCGCATGCCTGCATCGTCTTGTTGATGTCGTCCAGCGGGGTGGCGATTTTTTTTCCCGGATCACCGGCGATGCCTACCATGTGCGCCTTGCCTTCCATCCTGCGTTGCAGGGTCGCGACTTCCTTGAACTCGGTGGTTCGTGTGGTTCCATTGCCTTTGTAGACCACCGTCCAGGTCAGCGTGCCTCCGGGCACTTCGCGCAATGCGCGCGATCCATCGTCGTCTTCATCGCCGCTGCCGGAGTCCCGGGTGTTTCCCGATGTGCTCGTATCCGCCGGACCGGTTTGATCCGACGGATCGGAACCGCCGGATACCCCGCTGCCGCCTCCGGCGCCGGACGCACCGACTGCGCCGGCCGATCCGCCAAGGGCCGGCAGCGTGCGCGTGTCCGGGTCGGTGTGTCCGCACGCGACGAGCAGGGTGCACAGGACGATGGAACCGGCCACACACGCGAATGATCTTGCCTGGCTTCGCATCTTCGAATCTCCCCTTGAGTCCATAGTGAACGCGCGACCCGCCCGTTGCGGGTCTGCACGCATCAGTCATTCGGCGTCTGGCGTGAAAGTCCAGCTGACTTCTTCGGTCAGCGGGATTTCCCAGTGCTCATTCCAGAGTCCGCGGCCGGCACCGACCTTCACCGTGGCGCTGCCGTCGAGTGGTTTGTCCAGTGAGTCGTAGTGCACGCCCTTGATGACGATCCCCGGCAGGACCACCGGCACCTTCGACGGCTCGGTCGGGCCGCCGACAAAGGTGGTCGTGGCCTCGAGGCGCAATTGCGGAAGGGTCAGGTCGTAGGTCTTGCTCGCGTCGAAAACATCCAGGCGCGGACCATCTTCGTTGGCCACGCTGAAATCATGGCTGCAATCAACGGAATCCTCGCCGCTGCGGACCGCGTGCCCGGTTCTGAAGCCGGTGGCGGTTGCGCCGCTCCAGGTCGCCTTGTCGGTGATTTTCACGTGCGCGCTGCACGAAGTGCCGGACCAGGTGGTGTCGCGCAGGCGCGCCTCGTAGGCATTTCGCCCGGCGGCGGCCACGTCGCCTTGCTGTTGCAGCTTCTGCATCAGCACCTGTTGCTGGCAAGTCGTGTCGCCGCCGCAAGCGTCCATGGCTTGCTTGATGCCATCCATGGGCCCCGCGGGTTGCGAGTCGCGATGGTTCCCGGCGATTCCCTGCATGCGTACCCGACCCTGGACGGTGCGTTGCAGGGTTGCGACTTCCTGCTCGTCACGCAATTTGCGGACGTCATCCGCCTTCAGGATCACGTTGAAGGTGAGCGTACCATTCGGCACCTTGCGGACTGTCGCTTCGCTTCCGAAATCTTCCTGGTCGCGGACGTCCGAATCATCGTCCTGCATGTCGCCCGCGCTGCCGGCATTCGAGGAGCCACCCTGATCCAAAGGACCATTGTTGCCCGATCCGTTGCCGCTGCCGGCTGCGCCGCTCACGCCCGCCGATCCGCCCGGCGCCGGCGATGTGTGCGCATCTGGGTCGGCATGGCTGCACGCTGTGAGCACGATGCTGAAGCAGATCAGCAGGGTTAGCCGTGTTGCTCGTGTCGCTGGACTGGACATGCTGTCTTCCCCTGTGGTGGACAATCAATCGGTACTTCCGTCACCCGTATCGTTTGCTTCGGCGGAGCGGGGAGTTGGATCCTCCTCCGCCACGTAACGCCAATGCCATGGCTCGAACTCGATGCCGCGCGGATTGTCCGGCGGATACGAAAGGTGGAATCCGAAATCTCCGGCATGCTCTTGCAGCCATTCGTATGCGCGTGTTTCGGCAAAACGCCGGTCGGCCGGTGCTGCACCCGGCGCAGTGAGGTCTACCGCGCAGCCTGAGTGATGTTCGCTGAATCCGGGCGCGGCATTGATGCGCAGCGCAGCGTCGATGCTCATGCCGCGTTTCAATTTGCCGCGAACCAGTCGATGTTGGTAGGCGACGGTGCGGAAGCCGGAAACCATCTGCAATTGCACGTCGTCCCGCGCGGCCGCCGCGATCATCCTTTTCAAGGCGGCCGCTGCGCGCGGAGCCATGCGCACGCTGCGGCCGCGCACGTCGTAGCCGACCTTCACCAGGATGTCCGCTTCCGGCGTGAGCCGCATGCCGCGCGTGATCGGATAGATCAGCGGCAAGCCGAGTTGGCGATCCGTCGCCATCACCCGGCTCATGTAGGCGATCGAGGTGGGGAGAGGCGAAGCGGTGCAGGGGCCGATGTCAGCCGATTTCGCGCGCGAGGTGTTCGCCAGATCCGGCGAGGCCGCGGTCGCCCCGCGGCAGGACGCGAATGCGGCAATGGCCGCGACGATGATCCGCGTCATTGCTCGTGGAAAACCGTGGTTCCGGCTTCCTCGCTTCTGGTCGTCTGTGCATGCGAAGACGCTCGGCGTTGCGTGATCTCGCAGTTTCGCGTGGAGAACTCGCGGGACGACGAGGCGCGCGCATTCACCGCTCGGTGCGCGTCGGCTTCCACCGCGCGAAGCGGCAGGACGGTGTTCCTCATGGTTTGCTCCCCTTGTCTGAATCAAGGAAGCGGCGGGCGCCCCCGCGCCCGCCGCTCGAATCAACCGCCGCCGCCGGTGCCGCCGTTGAGCTTGGGATCGGTTACACCGTTCTTGCCGTTGTAATTCACCTTTAGCGTGCCCTGTTCCTTGGGCTTGGCGGGAGCATCCTGGCCGGCCATGGGCGTGTTGGCAGTGGCGTACTGCCCGGTCGCGTTCTTGTTGCTGCCGCTCCCCGAATTGCCGGCATCCTGACCTCGGCCGCCGCCCGTGTCTTGCCCGCCGGGTCGGCCGAGGTGCACGACCTGGCCGGTTCCGCTGACCACTTCGCCGGGGCCGGAGGTACCGCCCATGTCGGCGGAATCCTGGTTTTTCACGCCAACGATGTGGTGACCGTTCT
>DASSFA010000264.1:0-8989 GCA_035694895.1 Rhodanobacteraceae bacterium
CCAGTGGGGCAGCAAGTGTCCGGGCCATCCCGAGCGCGGCCACACGCCCGGCGTGGAAGTCACCACCGGCCCGCTGGGGCAGGGATTCGCCAACGCGGTCGGCATGGCGATGGCGGAAGCGCAACTTGCGGCGCGCTACAACCGCGAGGGCCACAAAATCATCGACCACTACACGTACGCGATTGCCAGCGACGGCGACCTGATGGAAGGCGTGGCCTCGGAAGCCGCCTCGCTCGCCGGGCATCTGCAACTCGGCAAGCTGATCGTGTTGTACGACGACAATTACGTGACGCTGGCCGCCGGGACCGACATCACCTTCACCGAGGATCGCGCGGCGCGCTTCAAGGCCTACGGCTGGCACGTGCAGACGATTGCCGACGGCAACGACATCGCCGCGATCGAAACGGCCATCAAGAAGGCCAAACGGCAGACGCAAAAGCCTTCACTGATCCTGGTGCGCACGCACATCGGCTATGGCTCGCCCGAGCAGGACAGCTACAAGGCGCATGGCTCGCCGCTGGGCGAAAAGGATGTCGCGGCGACCAAGCGCAACCTGGGCTGGCCCGAGCAGCCGTCGTTCCTGGTTCCCGAAGAAGCTCTGGAACATTTCCGCGAAGCGCAGGAGCGCGGCAAGCGCGCGGAGAGCGCATGGAAGCGGCGCTGGAACAAGTATGCGAAGTCGTTCCCCGATCTCGCCGAGGAATTGCATCGCTCGCTGCGGGGGGAATTGCCGGACGGCTGGGATGCGGACATCCCCGAATTCCCGGCCGACGCCAAGGGCATGGCCACGCGCGTGGCCGGCGGAAAAGTGCTGAGCGCGATCGCTCCGAAACTTCCGGCGCTGTCGGGCGGATCGGCGGACCTCGATCCCTCCACGCATACGGCGGTTAAGGGCCTGGACGTGTTCTCGCCCGGCAAGGAACCGGACGAGCAGGGCGTGGACACGGACGAAGCCTGGAACTACGCCGGTCGCAACCTGCATTTCGGCGTGCGCGAGCATGCTATGGGGGCCATTGCCAACGGCATGGCCGCGCACGGGGGCTTCATCCCGTACACGGCCACGTTCCTGATCTTCTCCGACTACATGCGGCCGCCGATGCGGCTGGCCGCGCTCACCGAGTCTCACGTGGTCTTCGTGTTCACCCACGACTCGATCGCGTTGGGCGAAGACGGCCCCACCCATCAGCCGGTCGAGCAACTCGCGAATCTGCGTGCGGTGCCGCGCATCGTCGTGATCCGTCCGGGCGACGCGAATGAAACCGCGGTGGCCTGGCGCGTGGCCATCGAAACCGGCCAACGGCCGATCGTGCTCGCGCTCTCACGCCAGAACGTGCCGACGCTGGATCGCACGCAGTACGCGAGCGCCGAGGGCCTGCGCCACGGCGCCTACGTGCTGAAGGATTGCGAGGACGAGCCGCAACTGATCCTGATCGGTACCGGCGCGGAAACCGGGCTGGTGGTGCAGGCGGCGGAAAAACTGTCCGGCGAAGGCCTGCGCGTGCGTGTGGTCTCGATGCCGAGCTGGGAATTGTTCGAGGCGCAGGACCAGTCGTACCGCGACTCGGTATTTCCGCCAGACGTGCACGCGCGGCTGGCGGTGGAGGCAGGTTCGCCGCAAGGCTGGGAGCGCTGGGTCGGCCAGCGCGGCGATGTGCTTGGCGTCGAACGCTTCGGCGCCTCTGCGCCCGGCGGCGAGATGCTGAAGCAGTACGGGTTTACCGTCGAGGACGTGGTGGCGAGGGCGAAGGCGTTGTTGAAACAGTAATGCAGGGGCATCAATCAACGCAGGCCATGGATGGATGGCCGTGTCGAAGAGTCATGGATGGGCCCCGGCTTTCGCCGGGATGACGACAAAGATCGCAAGCATTAGCCAAGTGCTGCCGCACTTGGCTTCCCCCTCCCGCAGCGGAGAGGGAACATCACACGCCGCGATGCAACACCATCTCCAGCACGAATTTCGAACCGAAGAAGGCGAACACCAGCACGATCATCCCGAGCAGGGTGAGGTTTACCGCCCGGGTGCCGCGCCAGCCCGAAACGGCCCGACCGATCAGCAAAACCCCGAACACGATCCAGGCGATCACCGACAGTGCCGTCTTCTGGACCAGGTCCTGCGCGAACAGGTTGTGCACGAACAGCACGCCCGACAGCAGCGCCAGCGTCAGAAGTACGAAACCGGCGGCGATCAGGCGGAACATCAATGTTTCGGTGAGCGTCAGTGGCGGCAGCACGCGAGCCCAGCCGCCGAACTGGCGCGCGCGCAGCGCGCGTTCCTGCATCGCCAGCAGCACCGCGAGCAGTGCTGCGATGGACAACACGCCGAATGCGATCAGTGCCAGCGTCACGTGCAGCTTGATCTGCCAGTCCAGCGCGATCGGCATCGTAGGCGGCGCCAGGAACTCGTCTATCGCCAGCAGCAGTGCGGCCAGCGGGAACACGATCACGCCCAGTGCGGCGACTACGGGGCGCGCCAGGTTCACCACCAGGGTCAACGCGGCGATCACCGCCGCAACCAGCGACAGCGCCGCGAAGAAATGCAGATCCAGCGCGCCGCGATGCGCGAGCAGCAGCGCGGCGAAGTGCAGTATCACGGCCAAGGTACCGGTGAGCAGGGCGATCCGCCGCGGTGCGTTGCCTTCGTGCAGCAACGGTCGGGCAAGCGCACCGGCCGCGGCCAGGTAGAGCGCCACGGCGAACAGGGCGATCAGGTCTACGGTCAGGGCATGTGCCGGCATCGCGGGAGTGTCGCACAGGAAACGGCCGGTCGGGGAGGGCTTGCCCGCGGGAGCGCCTCGGGTGGAACGGTTTCATCGCCGCCGGCGGGAACGCTTGCCTGGGTCCGTTTATCTGACTAAAGTCAGGCAATGAACCAGCCAGACATCCAATTGGTCCGCGCGTTCAATCGCACCGTCACGCAGCGGCTTGGCGTGCTGAATGAGAGATATCTCGGGCGTGACCGCCCCTACGTGGAATCGCGGCTGTTGTTCGAGATCGGCGCGAGGGGAGCGACGATTCGGGAACTCCGCGAGCGGCTCGGCATGGATTCCGGCTTCCTGAGCCGGTTGTTGCGTGCGCTCGAGCGCAAGGGACTGGCCACCACGCGGCCCCATGCCGCCGACGGAAGGGTGAAGATCGTCTCCCTCTCGCGCGCCGGCGTGTCGGAATTGCGCCGGATCAACATGCAGTCCGATGCGCTTGCGCGGTCCATGCTGTCGCCGCTCGGCGGCGAGCAAGCAGGGCGTCTCGTGAAGGCGATGGTGGAAGTCGAGCGGCTGTTGCGCGCGTCGAGCATCGAGATCGCCCGGGAGGATCCCGCGAGTGCCGATGCGGAACGCTGCCTGGATCGGTACTTTGCGGAGATTGACGCGCGTTTTGCCGGCGGGTTCGATCGCGCCCGCGGCGGGGCTGCCGAAATCCAGGATTTCGTTCCGCCGCGCGGTTGTCTATTGCTGGCGCGGTTGCATGGACAGCCGGTGGGCTGTGGTGCCCTGAGGACGTTCGGGCCCCGCGTCGCGGAAATAAAGCGCATGTGGATTTCCCCGGAGGTAAGGGGGCTCGGCGTCGGCCGCAGGCTCCTGGCCGAACTGGAACGTGCAGGCAGACGACGCAGGATGCGGGCGATCCGCCTCGACACCAATGAATCGCTCGCCGAAGCCCTGAATCTGTACCGATCGGCGGGCTATCGCGAGATCGGCCGGTTCAACGACAACCCCTACGCGCATCACTGGTTCGAGAAGATCCTCGACTGATTTCCGCGAGGGCGCGCCCCGACGTGCGCCGCTATAATCGATCGTTTCGCACCATCGCGGCACACCCATGTTCGAATCCCTGAGCCAACGCCTCTCCACTACCGTCCAGCGCCTTGCCGGACGCGGCCGCCTGACCGAGGAAAACATCCGCGAGTCCCTGCGCGAGGTGCGCATCGCGCTGCTGGAAGCCGACGTCGCGCTGCCGGTAGTGCAGGCGCTCATCGAGCGCATCAAGGTGCGCGCGATCGGCCAGGAAGTGATGAAGTCGCTGACGCCCGGCCAGGCGCTGATCAAGGTCGTGCGCGACGAGCTGACCACGGTGATGGGCAGCGCCAATTCCGATCTCGATTTGTCGGCAACGCCGCCTGCGGTGGTGCTGATGGCCGGCCTGCAGGGCGCGGGCAAGACCACCACGGTGGCGAAGGTTGCGCGCTACCTCGCCGAGCGTCGCAGGAAAAAGGTGATGGTGGTCAGTTGCGACGTGTATCGCCCGGCCGCGATCGAGCAGTTGCAGACGCTTGCCGCGCAAGTCGGCGCCGGATTCGTTCCGTCCGCGAGCGGGCAGGATCCGGTCGCGATCGCACGGAATGCGGTGGATGCGGCAAAACGCGAAGTCGCCGACGTGCTGATCGTGGATACCGCCGGCCGCCTGCACATCGACACGGAAATGATGGACGAGATCAAGGCGCTGCATGGTGCCTTGCGCCCCGTCGAGACGCTGTTCGTGGTGGACTCGATGACCGGCCAGGACGCGGCGAATACCGCCAAGGCTTTTGCCGAAGCGCTGCCGCTAACCGGCGTGGTCCTCACCAAGACCGACGGCGATGCGCGCGGCGGCGCGGCGCTGTCGGTGCGCTACGTCACCGGACGGCCGATCAAGTTCCTCGGCGCGGGCGAGAAGCCCGATGCGCTGGAGCCGTTCCATCCCGATCGCGTGGCCACGCGCATCCTCGGCATGGGCGACGTGCTGTCGCTGATCGAGGACGTGCAGAACAAGGCCGATGCGGACAAGGCGGCCAAGCTCGCCGCCAAGGTCGCGAAGGGCAAGCGGTTCGACATGAACGACATGAAGGACCAGCTCGAGCAGATGCTCAACATGGGCGGCCTGGCCGGATTGATGGAGAAGTTGCCGGGTGTGTCGTCCTTGCCGGAGAACGTGAAATCCAAGGTCAACGACAAGGAAGTCAAGCGGATGATCGCGATCATCGGCTCGATGACCAGGAAGGAGCGCCGCCATCCGGATTTGCTGAACGGCTCGCGGCGCGCGCGCGTGGCGCGCGGTTCCGGCACCCAGCCGGCCGAGGTCAACCGCTTGTTGAAGCAGTACACCCAGATGGAAAAGATGATGTCCAAGTTCGCCCGCGGCGGCATGAAGGGCCTGATGCGGCAGATGTCGGGGGCGATGAAGGGGATGGGTGGGCGAGGATTTCCCGGTTAGAAGGACGAGTGGCGAGGGTGCTCCGACCTGGCGTTTCGGTTGGCCGAAGCGCGCTCGCTACTCGCCCCTGATCCCTAGCTTTTCCTGTCATTTCCGCTACAATTGCCCGTTTCCCGCGCCCGCGAAGCCTTGCTCTTGATCTCAGCCCCCTTGAGTCAAGGGGGGCGGTTCAATCCATGTCGAATGGATTGATGGGGTTGTGGGGGCATGCAGCGCGAAATGGCGCGAAAGGCGCCCAGAATCTCCGGAGCAAAGTTTATGGTCAAAATTCGTCTTGCGCGCGCAGGCGCGAAGGGCCGGCCGTTCTACCACGTGGTGGTGACCGACCAGCGCAACGCCCGCGACGGCCGCAACATCGCGCGCCTGGGTTACTTCAACCCCGGTGCTTCCGGTCCGGACAAGCGTCTGGAGCTGGACATCGCCAAGATCCAGGAATGGGTCGGCAAGGGCGCGCAGTGCTCGGACAAGGTGCAGCTGCTGGTGAAGGAAGCCGGCAAGCAGGCTGCGGCGTAAAACCATGGATGCGGCGACGGACGGGCGGCGGGTGCTGCTCGGACGCATCGTCGGGGTGTACGGCGTACGCGGCGAGGTGAAGATCGAATCCTTCACCGAACCGCGTTTGCGCATCTTCGATTACCAACCCTGGTTGCTGGAACGCAATGCAGGCGTGGTCGAGGAGGTCCGCGACGTTCGCGGGCGCGCGCAGGGCAAGGGCGTGGTCGCGGCGATCAGTGGCATCGGTGATCGCGATCGTGCGGCGAGCCTGATCGGTGCGAACATTTTCGTCGCGCGCACGGCCTTGCCGCCGGCCGCGGAAGGCGAGGTCTACCAGAGCGATCTGGAAGGTCTGGAAGTGGTGAACCTCGCCGGCGTTTTGCTCGGCAGGGTCAGCCACCTGTTCGAGACCGGTGCGAACCCGGTGCTGGTGGCGCGGCATGAAGACGGTCGCGAGCACCTGATCCCGTACGTGCCGGAGGTGTACGTGCAATCGGTCGACCTCGAAGCAAAGCGCATCGTGGTGGACTGGGATCCGGATTTTTGAGTGACGATCATGCGCATTGATGTCGTCACTTTGTTTCCCGACTTCGTGCAGGAATTCATGAAGGTCGGGGTGGTGGGCAGGGCGCAGCAGCGCGGTCTGTTGCAGGTGGAAACCTGGAACCCGCGCGAGTACGCGACCGATGCCTACCGCAGCGTGGACGATCGCACCTGCGGCGGCGGTCCCGGCATGGTGATGATGATCGATCCGCTGCGCGCTGCATTGCGGGCCGCGCGCGGTGCGGCACAGGAGACCACACGAACGATTTACTTCAGCCCGCAGGGAGCGCGGCTGACGCAGGACAGGGTCGGGCAACTGGCAAAGATGCCGCGGCTGATCCTGTTGTGCGGCCGCTACGAAGGCGTCGACGAGCGCCTGCTGGCGGCGGAAGTGGATGAAGAGCTGTCGCTCGGCGATTATGTGCTGTCGGGCGGCGAACTGGCGGCGGCGGTGCTGATCGACGCGGTCGGCAGGCTGCAGGAAGGCGCGTTGAACGACGCGCAGTCGGCGCGGCAGGATTCGTTCTCGGACGGCCTGCTGGATTGCCCGCACTACACGCGCCCGGTGGCGCACGAGTTGGGCGAGGTGCCGGCGGTGCTGCAGTCCGGCGACCATGCGGCGATCCGCCGCTGGCGCAGGAAGCAGTCGCTGGGCCGGACCTGGCTGCGGCGGCCGGATCTGCTGGCGCGCCGCGCGCTGGATGACGAGTCGAGGAAGTTGCTGGAAGAGTTTCGAAGGGAATATCAGCTCGCGACCAAGGACAACGAAGAGAGTTGAAGAGTGCAGTCGTGGACGACTGCTTTTTGATCCTTGCGATCATGGTGATCGCAAAAGACACGATCGCTCTTGATCTTCATGGACGATCGCAGGGATGACCTGCTGTGGCCAGGAAGCCCGAATCAACCCAACCCGCGCGGCGGTGAATGCGCGCATCATTGAATACGGACGGTGACACCATGAACAAAGTGATCGAACAATTCGAAGCCGCGCAGATGGGCCGCAAGCTGCCCGAGTTCAGCCCCGGCGATACCGTGGTCGTCAACGTCAAGGTGAAGGAAGGCAACCGCGAGCGCGTGCAGGCCTTCGAAGGCATCGTGATTGCCAAGCGCAGCCGCGGCCTGCATTCGGCCTTCACCGTGCGCAAGATGTCGCACGGCACCGGCGTGGAGCGCGTCTTCCAGGCGCACAGCACCGCGATCGACTCGGTGCAGGTCAAGCGCAAGGGCAAGGTGCGGGGCGCCAAGCTGTATTACCTGCGCGGGCTGGAGGGCAAGGCCGCCCGCATCAAGGAAGACATCGCCGCCCGCGGCACCACTTCCGCGGAATAAGCGGTCAATCCTCGGTCAGAACAAAGCCGCGCGGGGCGACCGCGCGGCTTTGCTTTTGATGGCCGCGTTGAAGCAGGCCATGGATGGTTGTGTCGAAGTGAGCTTAAGGCGCCGTCGCATGACGGCGAGCATCGCGGCGCCAAGCGGAAGCAAGGGCGAGCCGGGATTTCGCGCGGCATTGCCGCGCGCCGGCGGGCGGGGAAGCGATCCACGGACGGCTGCTTGCCGATCCTTCGCCGGCCCGCTTGGCGCGAGAAGCGCAGCGGAGTCGAGCCAACCGGATGTTGGCGAAGCCATCATGCCGGCGCCAATGGCTTTGGTTACTTGCCCCGAAAGGAAAGTCACCAGCGCCGTGGGACGGCGCGGAAAAGACATGGATGTCGTGCCGGCGGAATGACGATCAGGCGACGGAGTCGCCTTCCGTCCCGTCCGACTTGTCGCCCAGCAGCCTGCGCACCACCACGTAGAAAATCGGCACCAGCAGCAGGCCGAGCGCGGTGGCGCCGATCATGCCGCCCATCACGCCCGTGCCGATCGCATGCCGGCTGTTGGCGCCGGCGCCGCTGGAGACGGCCAGCGGCAGCACGCCCAAGATAAAGGCGATCGAGGTCATCAGGATCGGGCGCAGGCGGATGCGGCAGGCTTCCAGCGTGGCTTTCAGCAGGCCCATGCCCTGCTTCTGCATGTCCACCGCGAAAGCCACGATCAGGATCGCGTTCTTCGCCGACAGGCCTATGATCGCGATCAGGCCGATCTTGAAGTACACGTCGTCCTGCAGGCCGCGGATGCTGGTGAGCGCTGCCGCGCCGAGTACGCCCAGCGGCACGACCAGCATCACCGCGACCGGTACGGACCAGCTTTCGTACAGCGCGGCCAGGCACAGGAACACCACGATCAGCGACAGGCCGAACAGCATCGGCGCCTGCGAGCCGGAGATGATTTCCTGCAGCGATTGTCCCGACCATTCGTAGCCGATGCCATTGGGCAGGTATTTCGCCACCAGTTCCTGCATGGCCTGGATCGCATCGCCGGAGCTGTAACCTGGCGCTGCGGCACCGGTAAGCGAAATCGCGCCGAAACCGTTGAAGCGATCCAGAGAGGGCGGCGCCAGCGACCACTTCGTATTGACGACCGTGGAGAGCGGCACCATCGCGCCGCTGGACGAGCGCGTGTAGAAATCGCCGACATCGGAAGGACTCATGCGGTAGGGCGCATCCGCCTGCATCTCCACGCGCAGCACGCGGCCCTGGTAATAGAAGTCGTTGGCATAGACCGGCGACAGCATCAACTGGATGGCGTTGTAGACGTCGCTCACCGACAGTCCCATGGACTGTGCCTGGACCCGATCCACGTGCATGTCCACGGTCGGGGCATCCTCCAGGCCATTGGTGCGCACGTTCTGCAGGCGCTTGTCACTGCGGGCGGCGGCGATCAG
>DASSFA010000265.1:0-2279 GCA_035694895.1 Rhodanobacteraceae bacterium
TCACCGGCCTGGTGCTGACCGCGGTGATCGTGTTCATCACCGAGTACTACACCGCCACCGAATACAAGCCGGTGCAGCACGTGGCGCAGGCTTCGACCACCGGGCATGCGACCAACATCATCGCGGGCCTCGGCGTCTCGATGAAGGCGACCGCGGCGCCGGTGATCGCGATTTGCGCGGCGATCTGGATCTCCTACGACATGGCGGGCCTGTACGGCATCGCCATCGCCGCCACCGCGATGCTGTCCATGACCGGCATGATCGTGGCGCTGGATGCCTACGGCCCGATCACCGACAACGCCGGCGGCATCGCGGAGATGGCCGACCTGCCGCCGGAAGTGCGCGGCGTGACCGATCCGCTGGACGCGGTCGGCAACACCACCAAGGCGGTGACCAAGGGTTATGCGATCGGCTCCGCTGCACTGGCGGCGCTGGTGCTGTTCGCCGATTACACGCATACCTTGTCGGTCGAGCACCCGGGCGTGACGCTGGACTTCTCGCTGTCCAACCACATGGTGATCATCGGCCTGTTCATTGGCGGCCTGATCCCGTTCCTGTTCGCCGCGATGGCAATGGAAGCGGTGGGCCGCTCCGCGGGTTCCGTGGTGGAGGAAGTGCGCCGCCAGTTCCGCGAGATCGCCGGCATCATGCAGGGCACCACGCGTCCGGATTACTCGCGCGCGGTGGACATGCTGACCAAGTCCGCGATCAAACAGATGATTATCCCGTCATTGCTGCCGGTGGTGGTGCCGATCCTGGTCGGCTTCATCCTCGGCGCCGAAGCGCTCGGCGGCGTGCTGATCGGCACCATCGTCACCGGCCTGTTCGTCGCGATCTCGATGACGACCGGCGGCGGCGCCTGGGACAACGCCAAGAAGTACATCGAGGACGGCCATTTCGGCGGCAAGGGTTCGGATGCGCACAAGGCGGCGGTCACCGGCGACACCGTGGGCGATCCGTACAAGGACACCGCGGGCCCTGCCGTGAACCCGCTGATCAAGATCATCAACATCGTGGCGCTGCTGATCATCCCGCTGCTTGCGTTCCATTGATCACGTCGCCCGATGCGATTCGAGAAGCCCCGCTTTGCGGGGCTTCTTTTTTTCGGGCGCCATTGAACGACGCTTCAGCTTGGAAATGCGGCTTGATCTAAAATGGCGGGTTTCGCGCGACGCGCGCACCGCCTGCAGGGAATTCCATGGGTCTCGATCTGGTCAGCACCGGCCGCAACGTGCCGGAGGAAATCAACGTCGTCATCGAGATTCCGAAAGACGCGGAACCGGTCAAGTACGAGGTGGACAAGGAATCCGGCGCGATGTTCGTGGATCGCGTGCTGTCCACGCCGATGCGCTACCCGTGCAACTACGGCTACATCCCGCACACGCTCTCGGGCGACGGCGATCCGGCCGACGTTCTGGTCATGATTCCGCTGCCGCTGATTCCCGGCGCGGTGATCCGCTGCCGGCCGGTCGGCGTGCTCAACATGACCGACGAGAGCGGCGAGGACACCAAGATCGTCGCGGTGCCGATCGAGAAGGTGTTCGCCGGCTACGCCCACATCAAGGACATCGGCGACCTGCCCACCCACTGGCGCGAGCGCATCGCGCACTTCTTCGAGCACTACAAGGATCTGGACAAGGGCAAGTGGGTGAAGATTTCCGGCTGGGGTGGCATCGGCGATGCGCGCCGGGAAATCCGCGAGTCCGTCGAACGCTATAGCCGCGCGCCGGAGAAGCCGAATTTCTAGCGGCTTTTGCAGGAGCCTGCGTGCAGGCGACCAAAGTCATTGCAAGGTGAGACGAGCGGGCCGCCATCCATGGCCAAGAGCTCCGTGGTCGCGCGCAGGCGCGCTCCTACCTTGACGCGGCGAGAATATCCCTCGCCCGCCACACGCCGATGCGCTTGCTGCCGCTGAGGAGATAAGGCCAGCTCCAGGCCGGCCGTACGCCGCCCGGCTCGCCGCTCTTGTCGCTCGCGACCAGCAATCCGTCCGGATGCGCGCGGCACCACTCGGGCACCTGCGCACGCGTGATCACCGGCAACGGCTGGTGCAGCCGACCGGTGTAGCCGAACAGCCCGTTGTGCCACTCGACGTGCGTGATCGGAATGCGATCGCGCATGGCCGCGGCGATGAACTCCGCTTCGGGGCGCACGTCCAGCGCAGGTTGCAGCGCCAGCGCGCCGGCGAGCAGCGACACCGAAGCCAGCGCGGTCGCTGCCAAGCCCAACGAGCGGGCATCGAAACCCCAGGCGCGCCACGTTCCGATCGCGATCACGAA
>DASSFA010000266.1:0-7860 GCA_035694895.1 Rhodanobacteraceae bacterium
GGCCTGGGAGCCGTATGCGCGCGCCTTCTACGCGGCCAAGCAGCTCGGGGTGCTGAACCAGACCCACGACGCGCTGTTCGAGGCGATGCGGGAGAACTATCCGCTGAACTCGCTGGATGACCTGGCCGCGTTCTATGCGCGCCATGGCGTGGACCGGCAGAAATTCCTCGATACCGCCAACTCCAGGCAGACCGACGCGATGATCGACGCGGATCAGGCCCTGGAGAAGAGCTGGGGCATCGACGCCACGCCCACGCTGGTCGTCGGGCATCTGCAAAGCAACGCGCCGAATGCGCAGGTGGTGGCCGACTACCGCAGCAACGAAGTGCAAAGCTACGCGGAACTGGCCAAGCTGGGCGAGTGGATGGTGAAGAAGGAAGAGGCGCAAGCCGGGCACTGATTCCCTCGATCCGGAATCGCAACGAACGGAGGACCCGTTCGTGAGGCACGGCTCTCGCGAACGGACCGTGCGCAGCCGGTTCGCTTTCATCCGCGCGATGCTAGGCTGTAATGATGGAAGTTCGACCCGCGTCCGCGCCTGACGCCTCCGTCCTGCGTCTGTTGAGCTGCAACATCCTGGCCGGCGCCAGCGTCGGCCGCTACCACGAGTACGTGACGCGCAGCTGGAGCGCGATCCTGCCGGGCAAGCACAAGCGCACCAACCTCGACAGGCTGGCAAGCACCATCGCCGAATTCGACGTGATCGGTTTGCAGGAAGCCGATGCCGGCAGCATGCGCTCGGGCTTCCTCAACCAGACCCAATACCTCGCCGAAGCCTCGGGCCTGCCGTTCTGGAGCCACCAGCCGAACCGGCGCGTTTCGCGCGTGGCGCATTCGGCCAACGGCCTGATCAGCCGCACGCAACCCACCGAGGTGCTCGATTACCCCCTGCCCGGCCGCGGCCGCGGCGTGCTGCTGGCGCGCTTCGGCAGCGATCGCGACGCGTTGCTGGTCGCGGTGGCGCATCTCTCGCTCGGCCCGCAGGCGCGGCTGCGACAACTCTCGTTCATCGCCGAACTGCTGCACGGGCACCGCAACGCCGTGCTGATGGGCGATCTCAACTGCGATCCGGACAGCCTGGAATTGCGCGTGTTGTTCGCGCGCACTTCGCTTTCCGAACCGCTGCAGGTGCGGCCGACTTTCCCGAGCTGGCGTCCGCAACGCGCGATCGACCACATCCTGGTGTCCTCCGCCATCACGATAGAACGGATGTGGACCTTGCCGGATGCATTTTCCGATCACCTGCCGCTGGCCGCGGAAGTGCGCGTGCCGGCACCGGTGAAGCCGGTCTCCTGAATTCCTTCTTCACTCAGCTGAACGACGCGCGCGGTTGCGCGCGGGGTCACGATCCGTATCCGCCTTGGCGTATCGTTTAGAATCGGCAGCAATGAACGCGGCACTGCTCCTCTCCGCGTCGCGAATCCTTCGATCGCCGCGACGCCTTTTTTGTCTGCTGCTGTTCGTGCCGCTGCTCGCGCACGCCCAGCCTGCCACCCTCCAGCAACAGCGTGACGCATTTCGCGCCGCCTACACGGCCGCCTACAACGGCCAGGATTGGCGGCCGCTGGCGCAGGGGCTGGAAAATTACCCGCTGTATCCGTACCTGGAGGCCGCGGCACTGGAGCACGATCTTGCGCACGCCGATCGCGCGCAGGTCGCCGCATATCTGGCGCGTTATCCCGACCTGATTCCGGCGCAGGATTTGCGCCGCGATGAATTGACCCTGCTCGCGAAGCAGCAGGACTGGAACGGATTCGTTTCTTTCTACCAGCCCGGCCTGGGCGACGCGCTCGCCTGCGATGCCTTGCAGGCGAAACTCGCGCGGGGCGGCAAGCTGGACTTCCAGAAAGATCTCGCCGCACTGTGGGACAAGCCCAGCCTGCCGCCCGAATGCGCGAGCGTGCTCGACGCGGCGAACGCGCAAGGCCTCTTGAACACGCAACGCATCTGGGCGCGGATCGATCGCGCAGCGGATGCGCATGCGCCATCCACCATCGAGCAGTCCGCTGCGTGGCTGTCGAGCGACGATGCGGCGATCGCGATGCGGCTGGCCGATGCGCTGCGCTCGCCTGCCAGTTTCCTGAAGGGTGCGGACAAGTTGCCGGACGGAGCGCGCACGCGACAGGCGCTGACGATCGCGCTCACGCGCTACGCGCGCAGCGACGACGACGCGGCGCAAGTGGCCTGGCAACGCCTCGCGCCGCACTTCGCGTTCGACGGTGCGCAGCGCGATCGCATCCTCGCCGCGCTGGCGATCTACAGCGCGACGGATGGCGAACCGGGCGCACTGGCAATGCTGGCGGCACTGCCGGCATCCGCGCAGACCGACACCACCCGCGAGTGGCGTGTGCGCGCGGCGCTGGCGCAGCAGGACTGGACCGCCGCCCAGGCCGCGATTGCTGCGCTGACGCCGCAGCAGATGGAGCGCGACGAGTGGCGCTACTGGCACGCGCGCATCGCACAGAAGCTCGGCCATGAACAGCAGGCGCAAGCCGAATACGCCACGCTCGCCAGGCATGCGGGCTACTACGCATTCCTCGCCGCCGACCGTGCCGGCCTGCCCTACACGATCTGCCCGCAGTCGCTCACGACCGATGCCGCCGCACAGCAGCGGCTGCTGGGAATGCCGGGTTTCGCACGCGCGTTCGAGCTGTTCGCGCTGGACATGCTGCAACCGGCGCGGCGCGAGTGGAACCGCGCATTCGACGGGCTGGACAACTATGATCGCCGGCAGGTTGCGGCCCTGGCCTACGCACGCGGCTGGTACGACCGCGCGGTGTTCGCGCTCGCCAACGATGACGATTCACGCTTTTACGAGCAGCGCTTCCCGCTCGCCGAAGAACCGAACGTGCTGGCATCGGCGCAAGCGGCCGGCATCGACCCGGTCTGGGCTTACGCGATCATCCGCGCCGAGAGCGCCTGGCAGACCGACGCGCACTCCGGCGCCAATGCCTACGGCCTGATGCAGCTGGTGCCCGCCACTGCGGCCCAGCTCGCGCGCGAAAGCGGCCTGCCCTACGGCAACGCACAGGATCTTTACGATCCCGCGATCAATATTCCGCTGGGCACCCGGTATCTGGCGGCGATGGCGATGCGTTACGACGGCAGCCCCTGGCTGGCGAGTGCGGCCTACAACGCGGGACCGATCCCGGTGCAGCGCTGGGTGGACTTGCGTGGCAGCCTGGAGCCGGACGTGTTCATCGCCACGATCCCGTACAAGGAAACCCGCGACTACGTCGGCCGCGTGCTGTCGTTCGAGACGATGTACGACTGGCGCATGCACGGCGACGCGCTGCCGATCACCTCGCGCATGCCGGCGATCGGCACGGGCTTCGCCCTGCCGGTGGCGGTCACGCGCAAATCGGTGGTGTGCAACCTCGACTCCGACACGCGCGCCGCCGCGGCGGCCAGCACCGGCGCGGCACCGGCAATCGGCAAGGGAGCGCATTGACATGCACACGCACAAGATCGTGATGCTGGGTGGCACCGGTTTCATCGGAAGCCGACTGGTGCCGAAGCTGGTGGCCGCGGGCCATTGGGTCACGGTCCTGTCCCGCAATCGCGAGAAACATCGCGACCTGCTGGTTCTGCCGAGCGCACCCGTCGTCAGCGTGAACCCTTATGACCGTGCCGCGCTGGCGCAACGTTTTGCCGGGCATTCTGCGGTGATCAACCTCGTCGGCATCCTCAACGAAACTGGCGGCGCACGCTTCTCGCGCGCGCACGTTGACCTCACCGCAACGGTAATCGCCGCCTGCCGCGAGGCCGGCGTCAAGCGCCTGCTGCAGATGAGCTCGCTGAATGCCGGCAACAATGTCTCGAAATACCTCAAGACGCGCGGCGAAGCGGAAACGCTGGTCAAGAACTCCGGCCTGGACTGGACGATCTTCCGCCCCAGCATCGTCTACGGCCGCGGCGATGGATTGGTGTCGCGCTTCCACACGCTGCTCAAGCTCTCGCCGATACTGCCGCTGGCGCGCCCGCGCGCGAAGATCGCGCCGGTCTACGTGGACAACGTGGTGGAGGCGATCGCGCGTTGCGTCGGCAACCGCGAAAGCCACGCCCACATCTACGAACTCTACGGGCCCGAGGTCTACACCCTCCTGCAGATCGTGCGGATGATCCGCGATGCGGCGCATTTGCGCCGCGTCGTGCTGCCGCTGCCGGATGCGCTGGGCTGGTTGCAGGCCCGCGTGTGCGACTTCATTCCCGGCAAGCCGTTCTCGTCCGACAACTTCAAGTCGCTGAAGCTGGATTCCGTCGGCAGCCGCGACGGACTGGCGGAACTCGGGATCCCGCCGCGCCGGTTCGAGGTGCTGCTGCCCGAATTGCTGATGCGCCCGCAGCACGAGCGGCGCATGGACGAGGCCCGCGCCAGCCAGCGCGACAGCGTGCGCCACGCGTACGAAAGCGTCCGCTGAGGAAGTTCGGATAGCGCTCCGGTCCCGCGTTTCCCTGGACCGCCGACGGCGCATGGCACAATGGCTCCATGCGTATTTATCTCGTCGGCGGCGCGGTGCGCGATGAACTGCTCGGCCGTGCGCACGGCGACCGCGATTACGTGGTGGTCGGGGCCACACCGGAAGAACTGAGCGCGCGCGGCTTCCAGCCGGTGGGCCGCGACTTCCCTGTCTTCCTGCATCCGCAGACGAAGGAGGAATACGCGCTGGCACGCACCGAGCGCAAGTCCGGCCGTGGCTATCGTGGCTTCGTGGTCGACGCCGATCCGGACGTCACCCTGGAAGATGACCTGAAGCGTCGCGACCTCACCATCAACGCGATGGCGCGCGACGAACACGGCGCGCTGGTGGATCCCTTCCACGGCGAGCGCGACCTGCAGCAACGCATCCTGAGGCATGTCTCGCCGGCGTTCGTCGAAGATCCGGTGCGCGTGCTGCGCGTGGCGCGCTTCCTTTCGCGGTTCGCGCCGCTGGGTTTCCGCATCGCCGATGAAACGATGGCGCTGATGCGCGAGATGGTCGCCAACGGCGAGGTCGAGCACCTGGTCACGGAACGCGTGTGGGCGGAAACGCGCAAGGCACTGGCCGAACCGCAACCTTCCGCGTTCATCCGCTCGCTGCGCGAGTGCGGCGCGTTGCACGTGCTGTTCCCGGAAGTGGATGCGCTCTACGGCGTGCCGCAGAGTGCGCAGCACCATCCGGAAGTGGATTGCGGCGTGCATCTGGAGATGGTGCTGGACCAGGCCGCGCGACTCGCGCCGGGCAACGACCTGGTGGGTTTCTGCGCGCTCACCCACGACCTCGGCAAGGCGCTGACGCCGGCGGACGTACTGCCGAGGCACATCGCGCACGAGCATCGCGGCAGCGCGCCGCTGCGCGCGCTCTGCGAGCGCCTGCGCGTGCCGGCCGATTACGCGCAACTTGCGGAGCTCACCTGCCGCCAGCACCTCAATGCGCACCGCGCGCTGGAACTCAAGCCCGCCACCGTGCTGGAACTGCTGCTCTCATTCGACGCCTTGCGCCGGCCGCAACGGCTTGAGACTTTTTTGCTCACGTGCATGGCGGACAAGCGCGGCCGCCTGCATCACGAACATGACGCCTACCCGCCAGCCGATTACCTGCGCGCCGCGCGGGCCGCCGCGGCGGCAGTAACGGCGCAACCCTTCCTCGAAAGCGGATTGCAGGGCACGGCGATAGGCGACGCGATGCGCCGCGCACAGATCGAGGCGATCGCGGCGCTGCCGAAGCCAACGGGTTGAGCAGCCGCCGATCGAGGCGGCCGGGAAGCGAACGGAGGCCCGCTAGGCGCCGTCCTGCTTTTCCAATCGCTTGAGGAACACCGCCATCTCCCTGGCGGCCTGCACGTCGCCGCGGCGATCGGCCACGCCGATACCCTCGCGCCAGGCTTCGGCTGCCGCGACGGTGTCGCCGACGGCAAGCTGCGCCTTTCCAAGCGCCTTCCACGCGGCGGAATATTCCGGGTCGAAGGTGAGCGCCTCGCGCAGTTGCAGCACCGCTTCCGCGGGATTACCGGCCGCGAGCAGCGCACATCCCAGCGAGTAGCGCAACAGCGCGCCATCGCGCGGGCTACCCAATTGCGCACGCAGATTGGCGATCAGGGACTCGTCCATGCATCCATTGTCGCGCGGCATGCATGCGCGTGCGAGTGAAGGCGCCCGCGCAGCCATACCTCAACCAAGGGAATTTCCGCAAGGCGTCGCGAGCGAAGGCAGATTGCGCCTCGCCAAACGCAGCAGCTTTGCGGGGATTCCTCAGCGCAGCGGTTGCTGATAGCGCCAATAATCCTGCGGATACAGCGCCGTGGGGTGGGCCGGTTCGGGTGGTTTCTCGCCGCGGCGCAAGGCCGCCAGCGTCGGCGCGTTCCATACCACCAGCCATACCGAGCGGAACGGCTGCACGAACACCGGATAGCGCAGATCCGCTTCGGTCAGCTCGCTGGGATATTCCACGATGAGGCCGCGCGGATGCGCTTTCGCCCATTGCTGCAGGGCGGCGCCTTCGTACAGGCGATCGATGGGTTTTTCCAGCCGCCCCAGAAAATGGAACTGGCCCTCGTACACATCCAGGTTGGCGATCGCGCGACCCTGGTCCTGCGCTTGCGCCAACAGCTTCGAGACCGGCAGCAAGTCGAAGGCCGGATACACCGTGAGCGTGAACAATCCATACGCCGCCCCGGTGCCGATCAGGCTCGCGAAGGCGATCCGGCGCATCTCGCCGCGCCCGCGCACCAGCATCAGCACGCCCAGCAATCCGTACAGCACGCCGAACGGCGCGCTCGCGACGGAAAGATCGCGCAGCCAGTGGTCGTTCACGCGCCCGCCGGTCACCAGCGCAGGCAAGGCGAACAGCAGGATCGCCAGCACGAAAGCGCCCAGCGCCAGCGGCCACGGACCCCACCGCGCGCCATCCGCGAGTTCTCCGCCGCGATCGCGCAGCCGCGTGATCGCGTAGGCCATGAACATCACCGCTGCCGGCAATTCCGGGATCAGGTAATAGGTCTGCTTGCCGCTGATGATGCAGAACACGATGAACACCGGCGCCATCCAGGCGATGGTCATGCGCAGGCCGGACTCGACCGGCGCCCTCAACGTGAGCACCGCGGCCCACATGCGCGGCCAGGCGATGAACGGGAACAGCACGGCCGGCAGCCACGGCAGATACCACCAGAACGGCCGCGCGTGGTCGAAGGCTTCCACCACGCGACCGGCGGTCTGCTTGAACAACAGCTCGTTCGCATAAGCCGGGCCGCCGAGATGGATGGCCGGGATCACCCACGCGGCCAGCATCGCGAACCCGCCGATGAAGGCAAGCGCGCCGAACCCGTACCAGCGTGTGCGCTGTTCCCGCGCATGACCGTTCCACCACGGCCCGAGCAGCCACACGAACACCACGTGCAGCGCCATCACCGGCCCCTTGGTCAGCAGGCCCAGCCCGATGCACAGCGCGAAGCCGATCCAGCGTGGCGATTCACGATTCGGCGCGGGCGCCAGGCACAACAGCGCGCCGAGCACCCACACGCTCAGCAGCACCTCGTACATGATCTGCAGGCCGAACAAGAATGCGAAGCTCAAGCCCAGCAGCATCCACGGCGTGGCACGGGCGACCCACGGATGCTTCGGGAACAGCCGCCGCGCCAGCACCTGCGCCAGAATCAACTGCGCCGCGCCGATCAGCACTTCCAGCACGCGCGGCCACACGTCGTTGACGCCGAACGCAGCCCAGCCTGCGTGGATCATCCAGAACAGCAGCGGCACTTTCTGGCTGTACGGCGCACCATTGATGTGCGGCACCCAGAACTGGTGGTGCAGCCACATGTCCCAGGCCACGCTCAGCGTGCGCGTCGAATACAACGGCATCGGGCCTTGCATGAAGATCGAGA
>DASSFA010000267.1:0-4842 GCA_035694895.1 Rhodanobacteraceae bacterium
CCTCGATCTGGTCGTGGGTCACGTAGATCATCGTTGCGCGCAACCGCTTGTGCAGGCGGGCGATCTCCACCCGCATGGACAGCCGCAGCTTAGCGTCGAGGTTCGACAACGGCTCGTCCAGCAGGAACACCTTGGGTTCGCGCACCAGCGCGCGACCTAGCGCCACGCGCTGGCGCTGGCCGCCGGACATTTGCCGCGGACGTGATTCCAGCATCGTGGTGAGCCCGAGCATTTCCGCCGCGGCACCCACGCGGCGCTCGATTTCCGCGCGCGATACGCCCCGCAGCTTCAAACCGAACGCAAGGTTCTGCGCGACGCTCATGTGCGGATACAACGCGTAGTTCTGGAACACCATCGCGATGTCGCGCTCGCGCGGCGCGATGTCGTTGACCACACGGCCGTCGATCGCGATGGTTCCGGACGTCGCGGTCTCCAGCCCCGCGATCATGCGCAGCAGCGTGGTCTTGCCACAACCGGAAGGCCCGACCAGAACCATCAGTTCGCCGTCCGCGACTTCCAGGGTGGCGCCGGCCACGGCGACCTTGCCGTTGTCGAACACCTTGCGCACGTTGTCGAGGCGAACTGCAGCCATGCATTGAACCCGGTCGGGAGGGCGGGCCCGGGGACATTCCCGTGGCGGTCGCGGCACGTTATCATGCCGATGTAATCGTTTACATGCCCTGGGGACCTACATGGCGGCAGATGCGTCAAAGCCGGAACGCTTCACGTTTCCCGAAAGTTTCCTCTGGGGTTGCGCCACGTCGGCCTACCAGATCGAGGGCTCGCCGCTGGCCGACGGCGCCGGCCCCAGCATCTGGCAACGCTTCGCGCACACACCCGGCTGCGTGCGCGACGGCGACAGCGGCGATGTCGCATGCGATCACTACAACCGCTGGCGCGAGGATGTCGCCCTGATGCGCGACCTGGGCATGCGCGCCTACCGCTTCAGCATCGCCTGGAGCCGCGTGATGCCGGAAGGCCGCGGTCGCGTCAATGAAAAAGGCCTGGGCTTTTACGACGGGCTGGTGGACGCGCTGCTTGAGCATGGCATCCGGCCGATGATTACGTTGTATCACTGGGATCTGCCCGCCGCGCTGGACGATCGCGGCGGCTGGTTGAACCCCGATGTCGCGCACTGGTTCGCCGACTACGCGCAGGCGGTGTTCCGCAAGCTGGACGACCGCGTCGAGCTGTGGACCACGCTCAACGAGCCGTGGGTGGTGACCGACGGCGGTTACCTGCATGGCGCGCTCGCGCCGGGGCATCGCAGCCTGTACGAACCGCCGATCGCCGCGCACAACCTGCTGCGCGCACACGGCGCGGCGATCAAGGCCTACCGCGCCGAAGGCCGTCACCAGAT
Source organism: Rhodanobacteraceae bacterium (assembly GCA_035694895.1). Lineage (GTDB taxonomy): Bacteria > Pseudomonadota > Gammaproteobacteria > Xanthomonadales > Rhodanobacteraceae > 66-474. The sequence goes on from DASSFA010000267.1 coordinate 1,361, forward strand.
CGGCATCGTGGTGAATCTGGAACCGAAGTACGCCGCATCCGACAGCGCCAAGGATCGCGCCGCGGCGCGCCGGGCGGATGCCTACATGAACCGGCAGTTCCTCGACCCGATCTTCCTCGGCACTTACCCGGAGGAAATGGCGGAAGTGTTCGGCGACGCCTGGCCGCAGTGGCCGGGCAAAGATTTCGATCTGATCAGCGAGCCGGTGGATTTCCTCGGCGTCAATTACTACACGCGCAGCGTGTCGCGCGACGACGCGAAGGCCTGGCCCACGCGCGTATCCGGCGCGCCGCAGAAGCAGGCCACGCACACCGAGACGAACTGGGAGGTGTACCCGCGCGGACTCACCGACGTGCTCGAATGGGTGGCCGAACGCTATGGCAATCCGCCCGTCTACATCACCGAGAACGGCGCGGCGTTCTACGATCCACCGGTCGCGCAGAACGGGTGCATCGAAGACCCGCTGCGCGTCAATTACCTGCGCTCGCACCTGCGCGCCGCGCGCGTAGCGATGGAGCGTGGCGTGGACCTGCGCGGCTATTTCGTGTGGTCACTGCTGGACAACTTCGAGTGGGCGCACGGCTATGCCAAGCGCTTCGGCATCGTGCACGTGGATTACGCGACCCAGAAGCGCACGCCCAAGGCCAGCGCGCGGTTCTATTCGGAAGTGATCGCCAGCTCCGGCGCGGCGCTGGAGCCCTCGGCCCCGTAAGCCTGCCGAGCCGGCGGGTCACCTGCGCCGGGCCCCGCCTGCCTGCCCACTTCGACGACCACCGTTGCCGGCAGCGCGCTCACGCGCAACGTGCCGTTCTGCCAACGCGCGGATTTGCCGTTGATCGTGGTGGCACCCGGTGCGTGCGGCAACGGCCAGGTGAGGAACAACCCGCCCGGCGGATGCGCACCCGCATCGATCGTCCAGATCACCTTCGAGCCTTCGCGCTTCACGCTGTAATCCAGCATACCGTACGGCGTGCGCAATCCGCGCAGCGCGACGCCGCCGCCGTCCAGCCACTGCGGTTGCACGCCCGCCCCCAGCACCAGGGATTGATCGCTGTCGCGCTGATAGGCGAACAGGTCCAGCGCCGAGCGGATGAAGTCCGAGGCCACCCACGCGTGCGGCATGTCGCCGACGAATCCCGGTGCGCGCGGATCGCGGCGCACCACTTCGGCCCATTGGTTCCAGCCCGGCGGCCGCTGCCCGGCGAAGAAAAAATCCAGCATCGCCGGAATGCGTGTCCGCCAACCCAGCCGCGCGAACACGCCGACGTTGCGCCATTCGTAGGGCGTGTAGTCCTTCCAGTGATCGTTCTCCATGCGCGCCCGCGATTCGGTCCAGTAGCGTCCGAACGTGCCCTCCAGCAGGCCGCGCGGCAGATCGCTTTGCAGATGCTCGAGTTCGCCGCCGGGTTCCAGCGCGATCGTGGTGGAAGTGGCATCGAAATCACCCAACTCCGCGCTGCCCGGGATGTAGCCGATGTGGTGCGCGGCCACGCTGGCGCGGATCGAGGCGTAAAGGTCATGCCGGAAGCTGTCGCGTGCCTTTGCGTAGCGGGCGGCATCTTCGCCCTTGCCCAACGCCCGCGCGATCGTCACCGCGTCCTTGTAGCCGGTCAGCGCCCAGAAATCGTCCCAATACGAATGCTCCGGATGCGCGGAGTAACCCTCATGGCTGATCGAAGCGGGCAGCAAGCCGCAGAACATCTTCGTCTTCGCGTCATCGCACGCGGCCGTTTCGCGCTGCGCCTGCATGTAGGCGACTGTCGCCCGCGCGTGCGGCCACATTTTTTCGAGGAAGTCGCGATCGCCGCTGTACCGCCACACCTGCGCGATCAGATGCAGGAATTCGCCGGGGCTGTCGTTCTCGATGGTGGGATCGGCGCCACGCGTGTCCACGCAGCATGGCGGCTTGCCGTTCGCGAACTGGAACGGCGCGTACCACAACGCGTACTCGCGCGCGGCAGCCGTGTCGCCAAGCCGCAACAGCGCATCCGACATCATCGCGCCGTCGCGGATCCATGATCGGTCGTACGAGCGCGTGCCCGGGCGCAGTTCCGCGCCGTTGCGCGAGATCAGGATCCAGGCCAGTGAGCTGCGCAACGTATCGGCCAGGCGCGGCGCGGAGGACGGCAACTGCAGCGATACGCGATCGAGTTTGGCGTGCCATTCCGCTGCGACGGCGTCTTCCTCCCGTCGTGACCATGCATCCGTTTTCCCGGCCGCTTCCGGCAACACGACGGCACCCGACAGCGGTGCGACGATGCCGAAGGTTTTCCGCGAATGCGGCGCGAGGTGCACACGATAGAGCGCCGCGCCGGAGGCGAACCCCTCGATCGAATGCGCCCTGCCTGGTGAGCGGCCGTTCTGCGCGTATGCGGCGATCTGCCCGACGATCGAACCTGCCTGCAACGTGCCGGCAAAAGAAACATCCGGCTTGCGCAGCAATGTCACCCGCGAGCGACCGTCCACGCGCAATGCGTTGCCCGCCCAAGCAACATTTTGGATCGGGCTGACGCCGCCGGCAGCATTGAGGAACTGCGTAGGCGGATCCACCTGCAACGGGCGCACCGCGAACGCGAAGGTGATGTCGCGTGCCCGATCGCCGTCATTGCGCAATTCATAGCGCGCGACCAGCTCCGAGCGCTCGCGCGTGCCGACCCCGAACGCGGTGATGCGCAGGCTCATGTCGTCGCGCTTCCAGGTGACGCTCGGGATCGGCAGGTAACCATCGCGCAGCGTGTGCGTGATCGCCACGTCCGCCCAGGTCACCGGCCTGCCTTCTTCGACCAGCACCGGCTCGATGCTGAAGCCGTTCTTGCCGATCTCCAGCGCGCCGTCCTCGGACAGCAGCCCGGAATCGCGTCCGCCCTCCACGCCGACCAGCGCCCAGTACACCTGCTCGCCGGAAAAGCCGCGCGGGAAGAATCCGCGCGGGGCGTGCTTCGCCAGAGCTTCGACCTTCTCGTTCGCGGCTTTCTGCGCTTCAGGGGTTTGCGCGAACACGGCGGCACTTGCCAGCAATGCGCACAGGACCGTCAACACGCATAGGCTTTTCATCCCTTGACGCTCCCCAGCAACAACCCGCGGATGTAGTAGCGTTGCAACGCCAGGAACAGCACCAGCACCGGCACCACCGTGATCACCGCGCCGGCCATCATCAATTCGAAATCCTGCACGTGCTCGCGCGAGAGCGAAGCCAGTCCGACCGGCAGCGTGTAGTGCTGCTGGCCGGTCAGCACGATCAGCGGCCACATGAAATCGTTCCAGGCGGTGAGGAAGGTGAGCACCGCTACGGTGATCAGGATCGGTTTGAGCAGCGGCAGCACGATCTGCACGAAGATGCGCGCCTCGCCCGCGCCGTCCACGCGCGCGGCTTCCAGCAGTTCGGTCGGGATCCCGCGCGCGTACTGGCGCACCAGGAAGATGCCGACGATGCCGAACACGGTCGCGGTGCCGGGCAGGATCACGCCCGCGTAGGTGTTCAC
>DASSFA010000268.1:0-2609 GCA_035694895.1 Rhodanobacteraceae bacterium
CAATCCGCCGCGCACGCGGCCGCTGGATTCGTTCGCCGGCCAGCGCGTGCATGCCGTTGCGGGAATCGGCAATCCCGCGCGCTTTTTCGCGATGTTGCGCCAGCGCGATATCGAACTCGTGGAACACGCCTTCGCCGATCATCACGCCTACCTCGCTCGTGATCTGGCGTTCGGAGACGCACTGCCCGTGCTGATGACCGAGAAGGATGCGGTGAAATGCCGCGCTTTCGCGCAGGCGAACTGGTGGGCGGTTCCGGTGGGGGCAATCCTCCCGGATGAAATTTTCGTGCGTATTCCGGAAAAGCTGGTGCGGCGCGCTCAATAGGCGCATAGTGGGGTTCGGTTCCGCGCGGGCGCGCGGGACAACGTGTGCTGTCGGCGTGGAGGCGGGCGCACATGGGCATCTCCCAGATCGGGCCGCAGCGCGAGCCCAACGAGTCGAGCGCATCCGGTTCCAGCGCGCAACCGGCGACTAAACAGCGCGAGGCCCCGGAGCGCCTGCATCGCATTCTCGACAGCATCAAGGAGTACGCGATCATCACCCTGGATCGCGACGGCTGCATCGCAAGCTGGAATCGCGGCGCCGAACGCCTGCTCGGGTACAGCGAAGACGAGGTGCTCGGCCGCTCGGGAGATATTTTTTTCACACCCGAGGATCGCAAGTCCGGCGCTCCCGAGCGCGAGAGGCGGCTGGCGAACATGGAGGGCCGCGCCACCAATGAACGCTGGCACGTGCGCAAGGACGGATCGCGGTTCTGGGGCTCGGGGCTGATGTTGCCGGTGAGCGACGGCGAGCCGGATGCCTACCTGAAGATCTTCCGCGACAACACCGAGGTGCGGCGCGCGGCCGAGCGCCAGGCGTTGCTGATCGACGAGCTGAACCACCGGGTCAAGAACACGCTGGCCATCGTCCAGTCCATGGCGATGCAGACGCTCCGCAGTTGCCCCAGTTCCGCCGACGCGCGCGAGGCGCTGGAGGCGCGGCTGGTGGCGTTGGCCAAGGCACACGACATCCTGACCTCGGGCCAGTGGCGCGGCGGAGATCTTCTCGAACTGGTCTCCGGCGCGCTGGAGGCGTACTCCAACGAGAGGATGCCGCGCTTCAACGTCCACGGTCCGCCCGTGCGCCTGCGCCCGAAGGCGTTGCTGGCCTTGTCCATGGCCGTGCACGAGCTGGCCACCAACGCGGTGAAATACGGCGCGCTGTCCAACGAATCCGGGCGCGTGGAGATCAGTTGGGATCTGGGCGAATCGACGCCGCAGCGGTTCCGGTTCGAGTGGAAGGAGCGTGGCGGGCCGCCGGTGCAGTCGCCACGGAAGCGCGGTTTCGGTTCGCGGCTGGTCGAGGAGGGCCTGGGCCAGGATATCGCCGCGGAAGTTCACCTGAGCTTTGCCGGCGAGGGACTGGAGTGTACGATCGAGGCTCCGGCCAAGGAGATCACCGACACGGAAAGCTGACATGGCAGCGACCAACACCGATCTGAGCGGGCGCCGCGTTCTGGTGGTGGAGGACGAGTCGCGGATCGCCATGTTGATCCGCGACACACTCGAAGACATGGGCTGCGAGGTGGTGGCCACGGCCGCGCGTTTCGACGATGCCTTCGAAAAGGCCAGGTCGCTGCCGTTCGACGTGGCGCTGCTGGACGTCAACTTGAACGGCGAGCCGAGTTATCCGATCGCGCAGGCTTTGGCCGACAGCGGCCGCGCTTTCGTGTTCGCGACCGGCTACGGAACCTCGAATGTCCCCGAGTCGCTGCACGACGCGCCGGTGTTGCAGAAGCCTTTCATGCGCCGCGATCTGGAGCGCGCGTTGCTGACCGCGCTGCAACACCGGACTGATTTGCACGAGCCATCCTAGGCGGCTAGCCCGCTTCCGAATCCCGCGACTCCAGTTCCGCGGTTTCGCCACCATGGCGCAGCATCGCCGCCAGCACCGGCGGCGCGATCACCGAGGTCAGCAGCGACATCGCGACGATCACCGCGTACATGCGTTCGCTGAAGACGTGCGCAGCCAGTCCGAGCGATGCGATGACCACGCCGACTTCGCCGCGCGGCATCATGCCCACGCCCACGGTGAGCGCGCTGCGCATGCCGAGCTTCAATGCGCCGAGTCCGCCGCCAAGGAGCTTGGTAACCAGCGCCAGCACGGTCGCCATCGCCAGCAGGCCCAGCGCCTCGCCGCTCATCAATTGTGCGAGCTCCACCTTGGCGCCGGTCATGACGAAGAAGAACGGCGCCAGCAGCGTCAGCAGCGGCCGCGTCTGCTGTTCGATCTGTTTGTGCTGGCGCGTTTCCGAAGCGATCATGCCGGCGAGGAACGCGCCGATGATCGCGGCGAGCCCGAAGCGCGTGGCCAGCCACGCCAGTCCCAGGCACATCGCCAGCACCAGCGCCAGCGGCGACGCCGGATCGGCAGGCCATTCCAGCCATTCCGAGCTGCGGCGCATCACCCGCACGCCGATCCAGCCGATCACCAGCACGAAGCCGATCGCCTCGACCAGCACCACCAGCAGGTCGCCGACGTGCACCTGTCCGCCGCCCTGCACGGCGACCACCATGCCGAGCAGCAGCATCGCCAGGATGTCGTCGATCACCGCCGCGCCCAGGAT
>DASSFA010000269.1:0-2206 GCA_035694895.1 Rhodanobacteraceae bacterium
CGGATTGGTACGCGAGTGGAATCCGGGTACGCTTCGGCGAGCTGCGTCTGTCGGCGCAGCCGCGACTGGCGGGCACCAAGCACCTGAACCGCCTGGAACAGGTGCTGGCGCGCGCGGAATGGGATGATCCGGACATCGTCGAAGCGTTGCTGTTCGACGAAAAGGATCGCCTGGTCAGCGCCATCGCGACCAACGTGTTCGTCGCGCGCGGCGGGAAATTGATCACGCCGGCGCTCGATCGATGTGGCGTGGCCGGCGTGGCTCGCGAAGAGATACTTGCAAGGCATCCCGACACCGAAGTGCGCGAAATCGGCAGAGAGGAACTGATGCAGGCAGACGAGATTTTCCTGAGCTCCAGCGTGCGCGGCATCGTGCCGGTGCGCGAACTCGACGGGCGCGCATTCGCGCCGGGCCCGGTCGCGCGTGCGCTGCAGTCGCACTGGCGCGCGCTCGGCGTATCACCCGAGGCTCAAGCGTGAAGCGCCGGCGATCCATGGCGGGTCGCGTGCTCGGCTTCGTGCTGTTGCTCATCGTGCTCGCCGCGATCGCGCTGGCGGCATGGTTCTGGTCGGACTACTCGCGGTTCCGCGACGCCCCGCTGGCGGTACGTTCGAACGACCAGACGGTCGAGGTCGCCAAGGGCGAAAGCTTCCGTGACATCGTGCACGACCTTCGTGCCGCCGATCTTTCGCATGCGCCGCCGCTGTACTGGCGAGTGCTTGCCGAACAGCTCGGCGTGGCCGGCAAGCTGCACGCCGGCGAATACGCATTGCCGCGCGGCATCAGTGCGCGCGCACTGCTGGAGAACATGGCGCAGGGCAAGGTGCTGCAACGGCGGATCACGCTGGTGGAAGGCTGGACGTTCCGGCAGGTGCGCGCCGCACTGGCGGAGGCTCCGAGGCTCGATCATGCGGCTGCGGAACTTTCCGATGCCGAAATCATGGTGAAGATCGGCGCGGGCGGGCAGAATCCGGAGGGCGAGTTCATGCCCGACACCTATGACTACGTGCGCGGCATGAGCGACCTGGACGTGCTGAAGCGCGCGCACGAGGCAATGCAGAAATACCTGGATGCGCAGTGGAGCGGGCGCGATCCCTCGATTCCGCTGCAGACGCCATACCAGGCGCTGATCATGGCCTCGATCGTGGAGAAGGAAACCGCGCAGCCGAACGAACGCCCGGAAATCGCCGGCGTGTTCGAGCGCCGCCTGAAGATCGGCATGAAACTCGAGACCGATCCGACCGTGATCTACGGGATGGGCGCGAGCTACGACGGCAAGATCCATACCCGCGACCTGCAGACCGACACCCCCTACAACACCTACACGCGTGCCGGCCTGCCACCCACGCCGATCGCGCTGCCAGGCCGCGCCGCGATCGATGCGGTGCTGCACCCGGCCGCAGGCGATGCCTTGTACTTCGTGGCGCGCGGAGACGGCACGCACCAGTTTTCCGCGACGCTCGAGGAACACAATCGCGCCGTGGCGAAATACCAGCTCGGCCACAAGCCGAAACCGGACCAGCGATGAGCGGGCGCGGAAAATTCATCACGCTGGAAGGCGGCGAGGGCGCAGGTAAGAGCACGCTGCTGCAGGGCCTGCGCGCGCATCTTTCGCAGCGCGGCGTCGATGTGCTGCAGACCCGGGAGCCGGGCGGGACGCCGCTCGGCGAGGCGGTGCGCTCGCTGGTGCTGGACGCGAAGCAGCACGGCATGTGTGCGGAAAGCGAAACGCTGCTGATGTTCTCCGCGCGCGCGCAACTCGTGCGCGAAGTGCTTGAGCCCGCGCTGGCGGCGGGGCGTTGGGTGTTGTGCGATCGTTACACCGACGCGAGCTACGCCTACCAGGGCGGCGGGCGCGGCATGGACAAGGGCGCCATCGCGCGACTTGAAGCGATCGCGACGGAAGGCCTGAAGCCCGATCTGACGTTGCTGCTGGACCTGCCGGTCGCGCACGGCCGCGCTCGTGCGAGCGGCCGGAGTGAGGCCGACCGCATCGAGCGCGAGGGAGACACATTCTTCGAGCGCGTGCGGGCGACCTATCTTGCGCGCGCGTCGGCGGAGCCGCAGCGCTTCCGCGTGCTGGACGCGTCGCAATCCGCGGAGGCGGTGCTCGTCGCGGGGGTCGCGGCACTGGATCATCTGCTTGCCACCGCTTCGCCATGAGCGCGACGTTTCGAAAACCATCGGACCTCCCAGTCTGGCAAAC
>DASSFA010000270.1:0-4785 GCA_035694895.1 Rhodanobacteraceae bacterium
CACGACCTGATCGGCGAAACGGCCGCGGCGGCGGGGCGTGACCGCAATCAATTCATTTTTTGCAGTCGTTGCGCTCATGTTTCTCCTTCCTTGATGCCGTCCGTAGCCCTGATGAAGCGAAGCGGAATCCGGGGTGGGGTGCACGCAAATCCCGGATTCCGGCGCTACGCGCCTTCATCCGGGCTACTCGGTGATACTGCGGCGAGGCAGGTCAAAACCGCGCCAATCAAAGTTCGCCGCGGGCGGCGAGTTGCCGGATGCGGTCGCCGGTGCGGCAGGCGATCGCCTGGATCGTGAGCGAGGGATTGACGCCGCCGACCGTGGGGAACACCGAGCCGTCGCAGATCCACAGATTCGGGATGTCCCAGCTGCGGCAGTCCGCGTTCACCACGCTGGTGGCCGGATCGTCGCCCATGCGTGCGGTGCCGTTGAGGTGCGCGGTGTCGTCCGGCTCGCTCCAGATCTCGCGCGCGTCCACCGCCTCCATCGCCTGCGTCATGAACCCGATCGCGTGCTTCACCAGCGCCTTGTCGTTGTCGCAGTAGGAGAAGGTGACGCGCGCGATCGGCAGCCCGTATTGATCCTTCTCGTCCGCGAGCGTGACGCGGTTGCGCTCCTGCGGCAGCACTTCGCCGACGATCTTCAGCCCGGCCTGGTGGTTGTATTTCTCCATTTCGCGCAAGAGCGCCTCGCCCCACAATCCGCGGCTGCCGGCCTGCGAGGACACCCATGCCTGCGGCAGCGGACCTTGCGCCATGTAGGCATAGCCGCCGAAGAAGTCCTTGTCGGCGTCGTGGTAGTTCCAGTGCTCCGTGATCGTGAGCGAGGGCGGGCCCTTGTACCAGCGGATCTCGTCGTCCATCAGGCCGTACACGGCCTGGTTCGTTTGCACCATCAGGTTCTTTCCCACCAGGCCGGAGCTGTTGGCGAGCCCGTCCGGCCAGCGCGCGTTCGCGGAATTCAAAAGCAGCCGCGGCGTCTCGATCGCGTAGCCGGCGACCACCACGTTGCGCGCACGCTGGAAGCGCCACTCGCCTTCGCGGTGGTAGTGCACGCCGGTGGCGAGACCGGTCGTCGCGTCGGTTTCGATCCGCCCGACCATCGCGAGATCGCGGATCTCCGCGCCGGCTTTCACCGCGCGCGGGATCCAGGTCACCAGTGCGCTTTGCTTCGCGTTGGTCGCGCAGCCGGTCACGCAGAAGCCGCGATACACGCACGGATGCGCCTGGCCGCGCGGTGCGGAAATCGTGGCGAGCGGGGTTTCCGTCCATTTGATGCCCAGCGCCTCGCATCCTTTCGCCAGCACCCAGCCGGCCGCGTTGATCTCGTGCGCGCGGTACGGATAGCGCGGCCGCGGCGGCCCCCACGGATAGGTGATCGGACCGGAGATCTTCAGCGCCTGCTCGACTTCGGTGTAGTAGCGCCACATCTCGCGCCAGTCGAGCGGCCAGTCGGCGCCGTAGCCGAGCACGCTGCGCGATTTGAACCACTCGGGGCGGAAGCGCAGCGACACCATCGCGAAGTGCACCGTCGAGCCGCCGACGGACTTGCCGCTGTTGTTGCTGCCGAGCTTCAGCGGGTTGTCTCCGTCGCAGATGCGCTCGTCGGTCCAGAACAGCTTTTCCTGGTGCGCCTCGTCGGAAGCGACTTCCTCCAGCGGCCGCCACCACGCGCCCGCATCCATGCCGATTACCGAGAAACCCGCCTCGGCCAGCTTGCACGCGAGCGTGCCGCCACCCGCGCCGGTGCCGACGATCACGAAGTCGACCGGATCGTCTTCTGCATATTCGCGCATCGGCATCCAGCCGCCCACGCGCAGCGGATCGGGCGCGCGACCGTTCTTCCCGCGCGGGGTGTGCAGGGCATCGTGCAATACGGGATCGTTCACGGCGATGACGCTTCCTCGCTCTGCTCGTCACACATTCATTCCTCCACAACCCCCGAAGCCATGGCACGGCAATGGCCTCCGCCCCTCGACTCAAGGGGACAAGAGCGAGCCGTTCGGCTTTCCGATGGACTGGTTGGCCCTTCGCGCTTCGTCTTCGTGGCCGGGTTTGGCCTCCGCCGCCTCCCACGGATCGCGCCGGTTGAAATACATGCGGACGTAACCGCGTGGACTGGCCGGCCCGCCGAAGCCGATTTCGTTCCATGCCTTGGGATGGCAGTAGTAGGCGGCGAGAATGTCGTGGGTGACGCGTTCCTTGAAGAACAGGTGTGCGGGCATGTCGCCCCATTCCTTTCCCTTCAACTGGCCGCGCTGCATCGCGGTCAGCAGTTCGTCCTGCGCGCCCGAGGTCAGCGTGTGGAAGCGCGCGCCATGTTTGGCATTGGCTTCGGCATCCAGCGCCATCAACCCGCGACGCCAGGCTTCGCGCAGCGGCGGCAGCTTCGCCTGTCGGTAACCGTCGCGCTGGTCCTTCGCGACTTTTCGATCCACCATCGCGGCCAGCGGAACGGCCGTGCCGTGATCCGGTTGCGGGATGATGCGGTCGCAGATCGCGCGCAGGGTCTGCCATTCCGCTTCGTTGAAGAACGTCGGCACGTCGAGCAATGCCAATCGCTCGGCGATCGCCCGCCGGCTTGCGTCATTCCACGAGGCCGTGTCGCGTTTCGACAGCACGTCATAGCCGGGATAGCGATCACGCATTCGGGTGCTCCTCCAGCAAATCGAGCGCAGCGAGCCCGGCCAGAGCGAGGCCGGTGAAGCTGGGCGGCGCGGGAATCGGCGGGCCATTCAGCACGTTCTGCCGCCAGTCCTTCCAGCCACCCATGTTTCGTGACACGCCGAAGATGTGGAAGCACGGGCCGACCAGCCCCACGAACGCGGTCAGCCGCAACCACCAGCGGGCAAGGCGGCGCGGTGCGCGCGGCCGGCTCAGCGCGGTTTCACCAAGCAATCCGGCCGCGACCGGCGGCACGGTCACCGGCACATACATGAAGGGGTCGTGGTAGGCGCCGCGGAAATGCAGCATTCCTGCTTCGGCGGACGTCGCCAGCAGACCGAGTGCGGTGAGACTCGCGAGCGCACGCCCGGCGGGAATTCCGAACACGCGCGGCGTACCACGTGAGGCATCGCTGTCGCGCAGGCGTTCCGAGTAGTAACCGAGCAAGCCCGACAGCGCGACTGCGGCGGGTGCGCCCAGCGGCGCGCCGTAGAAAAGGTTCTGCCAGGAAAACCGGCCCGGGCGTTTGGTGACGTTGTAGATGTGGAACCCGGTGCCGACCAGGCCGGTGATCGCGCAGGCGAGGTAGACCGGATCGCGCACCGCGTGCGCGGCGGGGCTGCGGTCGTTGCTGCCGTGCGCGCTCACGGCGAGGCTCGCCGCCGAAACCACGATCGGCGTGATCATCGCCTTGTTGATGAACGAGCCGCGGTAATGCTCGACACTGCTGTCCAGCAACGTGGAAGTCGCGATCAAACCGGCGGCACGATTCAAGCGCCGCGCCGCTTCCACGGTCGACTGTTGCGGTCGGGCGCGATCGGAACGCGCGCGCGTGAACTTGCGCGAGCGCCCCCCGCGCGACGCGCTGCGGCTCAGCGCCGCCGCGCCGATCGCGACGGCCAGTGCGCCGAGTGCCGCGGTGCCCAGTTGTCGTTTCGCAAGCATGGATCAAAAGCGAAACAATCCGACGACGAACGCGCATGGACGCAAAGCGCGCGATCGAATTGCTTTCATTCGCGTTGTTTCGCGTTCCCGCGGGCCGACGTCCCTTCGGGCAGGGCGCACGGCCATCATTGCTCGATGCACTCCGGATGCCCGCAGCCGCAGTTGCCGCCGTGCACTTCCAGTTCGTCCACGTCGGGCTGTTCCGCGGCCTGCCGGCAGAACTCGCTGCAATACTGATTGCCGGCCTCGACCATGCAGCCGCAACCTTCGTGCTGACACTTGCCTTGTGGGTGGTCTATTTGCATGGCGTTTCCTCGGTGCGCATCCCTGCGTGTGAAAGCGGGCTGCCCTGCCCGCACTTTTCCAAAAAGCTCGCTACAACACGCGATACCGCTCCGCATCCGCGTGCTTGAACTCCAGCCCGAATCCTGGCCGCGATGCATCCGGGTGCAGCGCGCCGTCCGTCGGCTGCAGCACGCCGTCGAACAGCATGTTTTCGATGCGCACGTGGTCGTGGAAATACTCGATGTGGCGCAGCGGCCGCGCCGCGCATGCGGGGTGCGCGTGCAGCGCCGGCGCGCAGTGCGCCGACAGCGGCAGGTTGAACGCCTCGCACAGGGCGTTCGCCTGCATGAAGCCGCTGATGCCGGCGCAGCGCGAGCCGTCGGCCTGCAGCACGTCCACCGCGCCGGCCGCCAACATGCGGCGGAAGTACCACGGCGTGTAGCCGTACTCGCCGGCGGCGATGTCGAGTCCGCCGGGCGCGCGGTCGCGCAGCAGGCGCAGCCCGCGCAGGTCGTCTGAGCTCACCGGTTCCTCGAACCACCTCACGGCGTATTCGTGTGCGAACACGTCCGCCATGTGCAGCGCCTGCTTGCGCGAATACGCGCCGTTGGCGTCCACGAACAGCTGCACTTCGTCGCCGATCGCCTTGCGCGCCACTGTCGCGCGCGCCGGATCGCGTTGCGGCTCGCGTCCGACCTTCATCTTGACCATGCGGATGCCGGAATCCGCCCATCCGCCGAGCTGCTCGCGCAATTGCGCGTCCGAATACGAGCAGAAGCCGCCGCTGCCGTACACCGGTGCGGCCGCGCGCACCGCGCCGAGCAGCTTGAACAGCGGCAGATCAAGCAGCTTGGCCTTCAAGTCCCACAGCGCGTTGTCCACCGCGCCGGCC
>DASSFA010000271.1:0-2966 GCA_035694895.1 Rhodanobacteraceae bacterium
AACGCGGTCGGCATGTCGGAGATGCGCAGCTCCACTTCGCGGCCGCCTGCCGAGCGGGTCTTGATGCGCCCGTCCTGCGGGCGGCGCTTTTCGGCGACGTCGAGCCGCGCCAGGATCTTGATGCGCGCGGTCACCGCGGTCATCACCGGCGGCGGCAGCTCGAAGACCTTGTGCATCACGCCGTCGATGCGGAAGCGGATCTGCCCGGCGTCGCGGCGCGGCTCCAGGTGGATGTCGGAGGCGCGCTGTTCGAACGCGTATTGCAGCAGCCAGTCCACGATGTGCACGACGTGGCGGTCGTCCGCGCCGAGTTCGCCGCCCTTGCCCAGCTCCAGCAACTGTTCGAAATTGAGGATCTTGGAGGCGTCGTAGTCCTCCTGCTTGGCTTCCTTGGCGAGCGCGATCGAGCGCTGCACGCCATAGAACTCCAGCAGGTAACGGCTGACGTCCAGCGGGTTGGCGACGACGCGCTTCACCTCGCGGCGGATCATGTGCGAGAGGTCCGCCGCCCAGCGCATGTCGAACGGTTCGGCGGTGGCGAAGGTCACCGCATCGGCCTCCACCTCCACCGGCAGTATGCGGTGGCGCTGCGCATAGGCGTGGCTGACCGCCTGCGTGACCACGCCGGCATCGATCTTCATCGGATCGATGCGCAGGTACGGCAGGCCGGATTTCTCGGCCAGCCACATCGTGAGCGTTTCGATCGAAAGCGGCTTGCCGGGTTCGCGCCGGTTGGGCAGTTTGGCATTGCCGATCAGCACCAGTGGATGCAGCTCCAGCGCGTTTTTGCCGGTACTGCGCGCGCCGGTGCGCACGCGCTTGGCGTCTTCGGAGGAAAGCAGCCCGTCCACGACCAGCGCGGCCAGTACTTCGTCCAGTTCCAGCCGCCCGCGCCTGCCCAGCCCCGACGCGGCGTTGCGGGGGTGCGGATTCACGGCCATGCTGCGGGCGTCTTCATCGTCGCCGGTATACTAGCGCGCTTTGAAAAACTCTGAATAAGCTGCTGCGCTCGGCATCTTGCGCGCCGGCGAGCTGGTGCTCGGATCAGGCCCGGTACATGGATGTACCGTTTCGGGGCCAAGGAATGCTCATGTACTGACGTGTACACTCCGCTTCCTGCGCTCCGGCGTCACGCAACCTGCCTTCGCTCGCGACGCTTCTTCAGGGTTTTCTTTTGCTCGAGCGCATGATGACCGGTCCGACATTCCAGCAAATCATCCTGACCTTGAACCGCTACTGGGCGGATCAGGGGTGCGTGCTGTTGCAGCCGTTGGACATCGAAATCGGCGCGGGCACCTTCCATCCGGCGACGTTCCTGCGCGCGCTGGGTCCGCAGCCGTGGGCCGCGGCCTACGTGCAGCCCTGCCGGCGGCCGACCGATGGCCGCTACGGCGAGAACCCGAACCGCCTGCAGCATTATTACCAGTACCAGGTGGTGATGAAGCCCAATCCCGACGACATCGTCGAGCGCTATTTCGGTTCGCTGAAGGAGCTGGGCATTGACCCGCTGGCGCACGACCTGCGCCTGGTCGAAGACAACTGGGAATCCCCCACGCTCGGCGCCTGGGGCCTGGGCTGGGAAGTGTGGCTGGACGGCATGGAGATCACCCAGTTCACCTACTTCCAGCAGGCCGGCGGCCTGGAGTGCAAGCCGGTCACCGGCGAGATCACCTACGGCCTCGAGCGCCTGGCGATGTATCTGCAGAACGTGGACAGCGTGTTCGACCTGGTCTGGACGCACGCGCCGCACGGCGTGGTGACTTATGGCGACGTGTTCCATCGCAACGAGGTGGAGCAGAGCGCCTACAACTTCGAGCACGCGGACGTGGCCGAGATGTTCCACCGCTTCGATGCCTGCGAGGCGGAAGCGAACAAGCTGGTTGCTCTCGGCCTGCCGCTGCCGGCGTACGAGCAGGTGTGCAAGGCGAGTCATGCCTTCAACCTGCTGGATGCGCGCCGCGCGATCAGCGTGACCGAACGCCAGCGCTACATCCTGCGCGTGCGCGCACTGGCGCGTGCGGTGGCGGAAGCCTATGTCGGCAAGGGTGCGGCGGAAACGGCGGAGGCCGCGCATGGCTGATATTCCAGGCAAGCCGCTGCTGATCGAGATCGGCTGCGAGGAGCTTCCGATCCATGCGATCGACGAACTCGCGCAGGCCTTCGCGCGTGGCGTTTGCGACGGCTTGGGCAAGCGCGGCATCGCCGCGGATGTCGAACACGCGCGCGCGTTGTGCACGCCGCGCCGTCTGGCCGTGCACGTGCCGGGCGCAAGCGATTCGCAACCCGAACAGCACAGCGAAGCGTTGGGCCCTTATGTGAATGTTGCGCTGGACGCGCAGGGTGAACCGACCCGCGCGCTGCTGGGATTTGCGCAGAAGTGCGGCGTCGAATGGACGCAACTGCAGCGCGTCAACGACAACAAGGGCGAGCGCTTCGTGCATCGCGCGGTGCAGACTGGCCAGTCGACCGCGGCGTTGCTGCCGCAGATCGTTTCGGAAGCGCTGGCCGACTTGCCGATCCCGAAGCCGATGCGCTGGGGCGATCACGACTACGCCTTCGTGCGGCCGGTGCACTGGCTGGTGATGCTGCACGGCGACCGCGTCGTGGATGGTGAAGTACTGGGGCTGAAGAGCGGCAGGAAATCGCGCGGACATCGCTTCATGCATGCCAATCCGGTTCATCTGGTGGATGCGGATTCGTATCTGGATGCGCTGCGCACGGCGAAGGTGCTGGCCGATCCCGCCGAGCGCCGCGCGCGCGTGCGCGAACAGGTTGCTGCGGCCGCGCGGGCGAATGGCGGCGGCGACGCGCGTCTTTCGGATTCGCTTTGCGACGAGATCGCCAATCTCACTGAATGGCCGGTGGCCGTTGCCTGCACCTTCGACCGCGACTACCTCGCCGTGCCGCATGAGGCGCTGGTGATGACGATGGAAACGAACCAGAAGTTCGTTCCCGTTTTCGATGCG
>DASSFA010000272.1:0-6879 GCA_035694895.1 Rhodanobacteraceae bacterium
GGCCGGGATGTCGCGGTACCACGGCGCGCTCATCTTGTCCTTGGCGGCCAGGTTGAGCCACAGCTGGAACCCTTCCATCAGGCCCTCGTTCTGCTCCGGCATCTCCGAGTGGATCACGCCGCGGCCGGCCGTCATCCACTGCACGCCGCCGTTCGTGATCGAGCCTTCGTGGCCGGCGCTGTCGCGGTGGCGCATGTTCCCCGTCAGCATGTAGGTGACGGTCTCGAAGCCGCGGTGCGGATGGCTGGGGAAGCCGGCGATGTAATCGGTGGCCGATTCCGAGCCGAACTCGTCCAGCATCAGGAACGGATCGAGCATCTCCAGCGCGCGCTGGCCGATCACGCGGGTCAGCTTGACGCCGGCGCCGTCGCTGGTCGGGATGCCGCGCACGCGGCGGGTGATGGTGCGGGAAGTCATGTCGATCTCCGGAAGCCTTTCAGGCGTGCAAGATGGACCCGCCGCGGCCAAAAGCCAATGTACGTCGCGCGAACGCAGCGTTTCGCCCGCACGGTGGAAAGGGTCAATCCCACCACGGAGCCATGCTTGACGCGCGCTCCGACCGGCGTCCCTGCGTCAAAGGCGTGCGGGATGCATCACTTAGCATCCCGCAAACGCGCTTTGCTCAACCAGCGGAAGGCGCGCCGCAACTCGGCCTCGCCGTCCTGCGCGTACCAGCGGCCGTGCGCAAGGATTATCCGTTGCGGGTGCCAGGCCAGCATGCGTTGCAGGCATTCGCGCGCGGCCTGGCGATCCTTGAATGTGAAACGCATGTCCAGCGGCGTCTTCCCGTCCGGATCGAGCACGCCGCCGAAGCGCGCGATCGCGCGCATGCCGCCCGTCAGTTTCGACGCTTCGAAGTTCTCGATCAGGTCGGTCAGGATCAGGGTGGTGCTGGCGCGATGGAGGAAGACCACTTCCGCGAATGCGCTGCTGCCGCGGAAGAGCAGTTGGTCAAGATCGGCCGACCATGCCGGCGGGGGCGCGTCGTCGAGATCGCGATCGAAGTCCACCGCGATGCCTTGCGCAGCCGCACGTTCGCGCACCCCCGACGAGGCCCACGCCAGCGCATCCGGATAGCGCGCCTTCCACGCGGCGATGTGCGCATAGTGCAGCTTGTTGGGCGACACCAGATGCCGCACCGGACCGATCGCCTCGATCGCACCGAACAAGGTTGCATCGGGCGCGATCGGTGAATGGCACCAGAGCCCGCCGTCGCCCAGCCGGATGACCGTCATGCGCGTCGTGAACGGCGCACTCATGCCGAGCGGCGCTGCCATGCGCACGATCGGACCATCCGCGATCCAGATGTCCGGCGCAACGGGTTTCAGAACGTTGATCGGTTCGTATAGGCCGATTTCGCGCATGCTCCGCATGCGCTCAATGCACCCAGCGCCCGCCGCGCCTGGCCGGCAGATTCGGGAACACGCTGGAGGACGCGCCGCCGCCGGCGGTGCGCTCGCGCTCGGATGGCGGATGCACGCGCCAGTAATGCGCCAGCGCGTTCACGGCATCCGGAATCTGCGCGATGCAGGCTTCGTATTCGCTGTCGTCGAGTTTCTCGATCGGCACATCCGCGGCGAGGATGCCGTCGTCCACGGCCAGCGCCATGATCGGCCCGAGCAGTTCCATCAGGTCGGTGTCCTCGGCCAGCCGCGTTTCCCACATCGCCGCGCGCAGGTCGATGCCGCGCGAGAAGCCTTCGCACCACCCCGCAGCGGAAAGATCGCCAGGCTGGTCGTTCCCCTCGGCCAGTTCGCCCAGCACCGGTTCGTAGTTGTCGCTTTCGAGTTCGGTGGGAATCGAATCGTTGAGCTTGGCCAGCAGTCCGAGGATTTCGCGACCCTGTTCGGGATCCTCGAACGGCGCCTGCAGCACTTCCGGCAGCCATTCCTCAGGCAACGCGGGTTCCGGCCCGATGGCCAGCGCGGTCAGCAACCCGTGCACGCCGTCCAGCAGCAGGCCTTCGCCGCTGCGCTCCGCGTTGCTGCGCAGGAATCGATCGAGCTGTTCCAGTTCGATGTCGGGCAGGCTGCCTTGCGGTTCGCGTTCGACGCTCACGCATTTACCTCGTCTGCAATTTCGATACTCACCGGCACGTGGTCGGACGGCCGCTCCCAGGTGCGCGGGGTGCGGTCTATGCCAGCGGATTTCAACTCGCTTCGCAACTTCGCGCTCACCAGGATCAGGTCGATGCGCAAGCCGAGATTGCGGCGGAACGCGCCCTGCCGGTAATCCCACCAGCTGTAGTGTCCGCCTTCCCCGCTGAACGCGCGGAACGAATCGGTGAAGCCGAGTTCCACGATGCCGCGCAACGCCTCACGCTCGGGAGTGGAGCAGAGAACCTGCTCGTGCCAGGCTTCGGGATCGTGCACGTCGCGATCCTCCGGTGCGATGTTGAAGTCGCCCATCACCGCCAGCCGCGGATGCTCTGCGAGCTCACGCCGCAGGAACTCGCGCACGTGCGACAGCCAGTGCAGCTTGTGCGCGTACTTCTCGCTGCCGATGCTCTGTCCGTTCACCACATAGAGATTGACGATGCGCAACGCGCGCGCGCCTTCGCCGATGGTCCCCGCCAGGATGCGCCGCGCCGGATCGTCCAGCCCGTCCACGTCGGTGACGATGTCGCGCAGCGGTTCCCGGCTGAGGATCGCCACGCCGTTGTAGCTTTTCTGCCCGGAGAACACGCACTGGTATCCGAGCGAGCGCACGGCTTCATGCGGAAACTTCTCGTCGGGCAGCTTGGTTTCCTGCAGCGACAGCACGTCCGGCTGCGCCTCGGCGCACCAGCGCTCGACGTGCGGCCAGCGCACGTTGAGCGAGTTGACGTTCCAGGACGCGATTTTCACGGCGGCATTGTAGCGTGCGCCTCGCGGACGTCATCCGGGCCCAGCAACGTGCCCGAAGCGCACGCTACGCCAGCCCGTAGCTCTTGAGGAGCGCATCCGGCTGCGGTTCGCGGCCGCGAAAGGCGATGAAGGACTGCAGCGCCGGGCGCGTGGCGCCCACGCCCAGGACCTCGCTGCGGAAGCGTTCGCCAAGGACAGGATCGATCGCACTGCCGCCGCGTTCCGTGCGCTCCTCGAATGCACCGAACGCGTCGGCGGACAGCAGCTCGGCCCACAGGTAACTGTAATAACCGGCCGCATAGCCGCCAGAGAAAATGTGCGTGAACGCGTGCGGGAAACGCTGCCACGCCGGCGGGTGCATCACCGAGACTTCGTTGCGCACGTCCTCCAGCGTCTCCAGCGTGCGCGCGCCGCGCTGCGGGTCGTAGTCGCGGTGCAGCAGGAAATCGAACAGGCCGAATTCCAGTTGCCGCACCAGGAACAGCCCGGCATGGAAATGCCGGGCGGCCAGCATGCGTTCGAACAGTGGTTGCGGCAGCGGCTCGCCGGTCCTGTAGTGGCGCGCGAAGCCGTCCAGCGCCTCGCGGTTCCAGCCGAAGTTCTCCATGAACTGGCTGGGCAGTTCCACCGCATCCCACTCCACGCCGTCGATGCCGCCGACCGAAGGGAGGTCCACCTGCGTCAGCATGTGATGCAGGCCGTGGCCGAACTCGTGGAACAGCGTCAGCACGTCGTCGTGCGTCAGCAGCGCGGGCGTATCGGGCGTGGGCGGCGGGAAATTGCACGTCAAGAACGCGATCGGCAACGCGAGCGATACGCCGTCGCGGAAACGCGAGCGGCACACGTCCATCCACGCTCCGCCACGCTTGCCGGTGCGCGCGTAAAGATCGAGATAGCAACCGGCGATGGTATTGCCTTGCGCGTCGCGCACGTCGCAATAACGCACGTCCGGATGCCACACGTCCACGCCTTCGCGTGCGTGCAGGCGGATCCCGTACAGCTTTTCCGCCAGCCCGAACAGCCCTTGCATTACGGCCGGCGCCGGGAAATAGGGCTTCAGTTCCTCCTCGTCCAGCTCGTAGCGCGCGCGGCGCAGCTTTTCCGCGGCATAGGCCACATCCCAGGATTCCAGCGTCTGGATGCCCAGCTCGTCACGCGCGAACACGCGCAGCTCATCCAGCTCGCGTTGTGCGACGGGTTTCGCGCGACGCACGAGATCGTGCAGGAACTCCAGCACCGCCTGCGGCGATTCGGCCATCTTGGTGGCCAGCGATTCTTCCGCCGCATTGGCGAACCCCAGCAATCGCGCGGCCTCGTGACGCAACGCCAGGATCTGCTCGATGCGCTGCGAGTTGTCGAACTTGCCCGCATCCGGCCCCTGGTCCGAGGCGCGCGTCTGGTAAGCCCAGTACACGCGTTCGCGCAATTCGCGGTTATCCGAGTAGGTGAGCACCGCCTGCACGCTTGGCTGCTTGAGCGTGACCAGGAAGCCTTCCAGCTCGCGCTCGCGCGCGTACTCGCGCAGCACCGCGCGACCGGATTCGGGGATGCCGGCGAGGTCGCGCTCGTCGGTGATGTGCTCGTGCCAGGCATCCGAGGCATCCAGCACCGCGTTTGCGAATGCGGTCGTGACCTGCGCCAGCTCGTTGGCGATCTCGCGGAAGCGCGTGCGCGCGGGCTCCTCCAGTGCCACGCCGGCGAGCCGGAAATCGCGCAGCGCGTGCTCGACTGCCGCGCGCTGCGCCCGCGTCGCGTCGGCGAACTCCGGCGATTGCGCGATGCCGCTCACCGCTTCGAAGAGCGCGCGGTTCTGGCCCAGTTCCGAGGAGAATTCGGTGATCTTCTCCAGCGCTTTCGAATACGCCTCGCGCAACTCGGGCGTGTCGGCGACCGAATGCAGGTGCGAGACCGGCGCCCAGGCGTGCGCGAGCTGCTGCTCCAGCCGCTCCTGTTCCAGCATCACGTGCTCGAAATCGTGCGGCGCATCGGGCGCGGTCAACACCTCGATGCGCGCGCGATAGTCGGCGAGGATGGTCTCGATGGCCGGCAGCACGTGTTCGGGGCGGATGGACGAAAACGCCGGCAGCGGCGTGTCGGCGAGCAAGGGGTTGTCTGCCATCTGGATCTCCATGGGACCCATCAACATGGCGAAGCAGCGCGCCGAAATCAAGCGGCTACGGTACGATTTGCCCGCATGAACGGGATCGATCGCGACGAGCTGCGCGCGCTGCTCGGCGGCAGCGAGATTTTCGCGGGCCTGCGCGGCCGCAGGCTGGATGCGCTGGCGCGCGAGATGGCGTGGTTCTCGCTGCCCGGCGGCGCGCCGCTGTTCGAGACCGGCGATGCGTCGGATGCCCTGTACGTCGTGAAGGCCGGCAGCCTCGGCGTGTTCGGCAAGCCGCGCTCGGGCGGCGCACCGCGACTGCTCGGCGTGGTCCCGCGCGGCAGCACGCTGGGCGAGCTCGGCCTGGTCACCGGCCAGCCGCGCGAATCCGGCGTGCGCGCCCTGCGCGATTCGGAACTTCTGCGGCTTTCGCGTGCGGGATTCGATGAACTGGTGCGCAGGCACCCGGCGGCCATGCTCGGCGCGGCGCGCAGCGCGCTCGCGAGGCTGACCGCACGCACGGCAACGCGCGGCAAGGGCGAACCGGTAGATGCCCCGCGCACCTTCGCGATCCTGCCGTTCGACGGCAACGTGAACGCACGCGAGTTTGCGGAGGGCCTGCGCCGGCACTTGCTGATCTTCGGCGATTGCCTGGTGATCGATTCCGCGCTTGGCCGCGGGCGCAGCACTGACTGGTTCGCGCAGCGCGAAAGCGAAGTGCGCTTCGTGCTGTATCTGGACGACGGCGGCGAAGGCTGGCGGCGGCTCTGCCAGCGCCAGGCCGACGCGCTGCTGATGGTGGTGGATGCCGAATGCAAGCCGGATGCGTGGCGCGACGACGAAGTGATCCGCGCGGAATCCGTGCGCGCGCGGCCGCGGCACCTGGTGCTGCTGCAGCCGCATCCGCGTTTCATCTACGGCGCGGCGCGCGCCTGGCGCAAGGCGCTGCATGATGGCGAACTGCGCCATCACCACGCGCGCCACGGCCGCGACGTCGAGCGCATCGCGCGCCTGCTGAGCGGCAACGGCACCGGCCTGGTGCTGTCCGGTGGCGGCGCGCGCGGCTTCGCCCAGATCGGCGTGATCCGCGCATTGCGCGAAGCCGGCATCGTGGTCGACAGCGTGATCGGCACCAGCATCGGCGCAATCATCGGCGCCGGCGTCGCCTACGAATGGGATGACCAGAAGATGCGCGAGGCCTACAAGCGCGCGCTGGTGGACGGCAAGCCGCTCTCCGACTGGACGTTGCCCCTGGTGGCGCTGACGCGCGGCGCGCGCACCACGAAGCTGCTGCGCGAAGCCTTCGGCGAAATCGACATCGAGGACCTGCCGCTGGATTTCACCTGCCTGTCGGCCGACCTCACCAGCGGCTGCGCGGCGATCCATCGCGAAGGCCTGCTGTGGCGCTGGTTGCGTGCCTCCGGCGCGGTGCCCGGCATCCTGCCGCCGCTGCTGCACGAAGGCCACGTCTATGTGGACGGCGCCGTGGTGAACAATTTGCCGACCGACGTGCTGAGCGACGAGGGCCTTCGGCGCATCGTCGCGGTCGACATCGGCGCCGACGACGTGCTGACCGCGCACGTGGACGAAACCGCAACACCGCACTGGCCCGCACTGTGGGCACAACGGCGATCAGGCTGTCGGCCGAACGCGTTCGCGATACTGGTGCGCTCGGGGATGTTGAACTCCGAAGCCGGCAGCCTGCGCCGACGCGAACTGGCGAGCCTTCTGCTTCGCCCGCACCTGGAAGCGATCGGGCTGCTCGACTGGCACGAATTCGAGCGCGCGATCGAGGCAGGCTACGGCTACACGGTCCGGGCGCTCGAAGAGAACATCTTCTAGCGCGTGAGGAACTTCGCCATCCAATCGGCGAAGCCGCGGTATGGCGGCCGCAACAGCGCGAAGGTGGACAGGCGCGACTGCCGGAAC
>DASSFA010000273.1:0-4600 GCA_035694895.1 Rhodanobacteraceae bacterium
GCCCGCGGGGAGGCGCGCATCTTGATCTGCTTCTCTCATCACGGGCGATGAGACGACTTTGGCGTGCGCACGATGCGCGCTTCTTTATCCGTTCTTCTCATCGCGGATGATGAGACGATTCCCGCCGCTTCGGCAGCACCTCGCGCATGCAGCGCAAGCGCTCGGCATCGCTCAGCGTGCCCCAGCGGGCGATCTCGTCCAGGGTGCGCCGGCAACCGATGCAATAGCCTTGCGCGTCCAGCTTGCAAACGCCCGTGCACGGCGTGAGCGGCGATGACGACAATGGAGCAAACGCATTCATCGGCGGAAGCGTAACACCGCCGAGGTTCAGGGCTTCGTGTCGAGCAGCCGGATATCGAACACCAGGGCCTCGTTGGGCCCGATCCGCGGAGGCTGGCCACGCTCGCCATAGGCCATCTGCGGCGGGATGAACACCTGCCAGTGATCGCCAGCATGCATGCGCGTGATCACTTGCTGCCAGCCGCGGATCATCTGGTCGACCGGAAACGTCACCGGCTGGCCGCGATCGTAGGTGTTGTCGAACACCGTCCCGTCCAGGAACGCGCCCCGGTACTGCAGGGTGACTTCGCTGCTCAGGGTCGGGCTCTTTTCGCCATGGCCGTCCTCCAGCACCTTGTACTGCACGCCGGAAGGCAGCGTGACCACGCCCTTCTGCTGCCTGTTCTGCGCGAAGAATTTCTGGCTGCGCTCCAGATTGTCGGCAGCCAGCCTGGCGTACGCCGCGCGCGCCTGCGTCACCATTTTCTGCTGCATCGCCGCGATCACCTGCTGCATTTCCTGAGGCGAATAGGCCGGCTTTTTCTCCCCGTAGCCATCCTGCACGCCGCGCAGGACCGCGGAAATATCTATCTGCAGGCCATGCTGGCCCAGGTCGCGCCCGGCCTCGTAGCCGAGCGCATAGGAAAGCTTGCGATCGCCGGCTGCCGGCGCGGACTGCGCGCGCACCGACAACGGCAACGTTGCTGCCGCTGTCATGACCAACAGGCCGAATATGCCGGCGCTGCCGCTCCTCATCCAGATTCTCCGAAGGGTTCGATTCGCGGGCGATGCCCGCGCGATGCTAGATCATGCCGCCGGTTGTTGGAACATATCGACCGGCAAAGGTTCCCATATCAGTGCCCGGCGCGGTACTTCTTCTCCCCCGCGGTCACGCGCAGGTCCAGCCGGTTTTCCGGCGGCGCCAGCGGACAGGTGGCGAAAGCCGTGAAGGCGCAGGGCGGGTTGTAGGCCTTGTTGAAGTCCAGCACGATCTTGCCTCCGTGCGGTGGATCGGCATAGAGGTACCGGGCCGCGCCATAGGTTTCGCGTCCCGACGTGCCGTCGGCGAAGATCAGGAACAGTTGCCTGTCACCGGGGACCTCGATCACCGGCTGCAGCTCGTGCGTGCGGCCATCGCGTTCGAAAACCGCCTTGCCCGGCACCGGATACCTTTCCATCTGTCCGATGACGTTGGCCGTTTCGAGCGTATGCGGCGGATCGAACGGCTTCCAGTCCGCAACGATGCGCCACGCCGGATCGACCGGAAACGATTCGATGCCGGCGAATTGCGTGCGCGTGACCGCTTCGCTGTCGCGCACACGCAGCGCCTTGCGGCCACCGCGATCTATCACGATGAAGTCGATACTGCCGAACGAAATGCGCGTGGGGTTCGGCTCGAGGTCGTCGCGCAGGGTGGCCTCCGGTCTCACTTCTCCGTCTACCAAAGCATCGCTGCCGGAAGCGAGTTGCAATACCAGGCTGCCGTCCGCGCGCCATTCGATCGAACCCAGATGTGCGGGCGCTTTCGCCAGCACGATCGCGTTGTCGGCAGCGCTGCCGAGCGTGTTGGGCCCGGGCTCCAGCCAGTGCAGGCCAGTGAGGCTCAGCCAGCCGTCGGGCGCGGTCAGCCTCGCGATGCGCCGTGCGCGCCACTGTTCGATCTCGCGCGAGTAGTCATCCATTTGCGATTCCATAGCTGTCGCGCGCAGGCGCGCTCCTACCTTCCACGAAGAAACAGCTTGTCGAGCTCGGCCATGCTCAATTGCGTCCAGGTCGGCCGGCCATGGTTGCACTGCCCGGAACGCTCGGTCGCTTCCATTTCGCGCAGAAGTGCATTCATTTCCGGCAAATTCAATCGCCGGTGCGCACGCACCGATCCGTGGCAGGCCATGGTCGCCAGCAGTTCGTTATGCAGTTCCTCCAGCCGCCGCGAACTGCCGTGCTGGGCCAGTTCGCCGAGCACGTCGCGCGCAAGCTGCGCGACGTCCGCGCCCTCCAGCAACGTCGGAATGCGCCGCACGGTGATCTGCCGCGGACCGCTGCGATCCAGTTCCAGGCCGAACTCGGCCAGGGCGGAGGCATGTTCTTCCGCCGCGCCCGCTTCGCGTTCGCTCACGGCGACCAGCAGCGGGACCAGCAACAGTTGCGAACGCACGCCGTCGCAATCACGCGCGGCTTTCAGCTTCTCGTAGGTCACGCGCTCGTGCGCGGCGTGCATGTCCACCAGCACCAGCCCGTGCGCGTTCTCGGCCACGATGTAGACACCGGCCAGTTGCGCCAGCGCGTAGCCGAGGGGTGGCGGCGCGTCTTCGCGCGATTCCGGCAGCGGACTGGAGATCGCGGGCGCGGACTCCAGCAGGCGTGCATACACGTCCGTCGGCGCTTCGCGAACCGCCAGGCCGAGACCCGCCTGTGCGCGCCACTCCGGATACGGCTGGGCTTCCCTCGAAAAGGGGTCAGGTTGATTTTCCAGGCGAGTGGCAGTCGCTTCGACGGTACGAGGGAAAAATGAACCTGACCCCTTTTCGCCGGCGCGCGTCTGCGCGATCGCCTCGTGCAGGGTGCGGAACAGGAAATCGTGCACCAGCCGCGCTTCGCGGAAACGCACCTCCGATTTGGCCGGATGCACGTTCACGTCGACGCTTTGCGGGTCGACGCCGAGGAACAGCACGAAGGCAGGATGGCGGCCGTGGAACAGCACGTCGGCGTACGCCTGCCGAACGGCGTGCGCAACCACGCGATCACGCACCAGCCTTCCATTGACGAAGAAGTATTGCTGATCCGCCTGCGCGCGCGAGGCCGTCGGCAGCCCGACCCAACCGCGCAATTCCATTCCCGCCGCGCTGTGCTCGATACGCAGGCAATTTTCCGCGAAGGTCGAGCCCAGCAATTCCGCCGCGCGCGCGAGCTGCGCGGATTCGTCGCGCGCGGGTCTCAGCAGGCGCACCGGCTTGCCGTTGTGGCCGAGCCGGAACTCGACGTCGTGGCGCGCCAGCGCCAGCGATTTCACCAGTTCCTCGATGTGACCGAACTCGGTGCGCTCGGCGCGCAGGAACTTGCGTCGCGCGGGCACGGAATGGAAGAGATCGTGGACTTCGATGGTGGTGCCGACGGCTCCGGCCGCGGGTTGCGGTTCACCGACGCGCGCTCCGCTCGCCTCGATGCGCCAGGCGTGTTCGTCGGTTTGCGTGCGCGATGTCAGTTGGAGGCGCGAGACGGATGCGATGGATGCCAGCGCCTCGCCGCGGAAACCCATGCTGGCCACACGCTCCAGATCGGCGAAGCTGGCGATCTTGCTGGTCGCGTGCGCAGCCAGCGCGAGCGGCAATTCCTCGCGCGGAATGCCGCCACCGTCATCGCGCACGCGAATAAGGCGCGCGCCGCCCTGAGCGACGTCGACCTCGATGCGGGTGGCACCGGCATCGAGGCTGTTCTCCACCAGTTCCTTGACCACCGATGCCGGGCGCTCGATCACCTCGCCGGCAGCGATCTGGTTGACGAGTTCCGGGGACAGCGGACGGATCGACGGCATCGGTATTCACGCGAATGAGCGCGAAGGATACCTGATGCAGTAGGGCGGGTTTTAACCCGTCGCGGATTTGGTATGCGCGCATCGGCGGGTCGAGACCCATGGCGGGTCAAGACCCATGGCGGATCAAGACCCGCCCTACGATGATGGTATGAGGAGGACCTGCCCCGCCTTGACGCTTCCGTCGTCGGGGATCCGGCTGTTGATCGAGCGCAGCGCGCTGATGCTGACCCCGTACTGCTGGGCGATGCCCGAAAGCGTTTCGCCACGCATCACACGGTGCATGTCGCGGATTCGCGCGTCCAGCATCGAGGATCCGGCCGTCTGCGGCGCGGGCGGAATCTCGCTCGCGACCTGGATGTCGGAATCCGATGCGGGCGGCCGCACGCGCGGCCCGCCGTTGCGCGCGATCTGCTTGCGCGCGACAACCTGCGTTTCTACGGGCGCGTCGCCATCATCATCCGGTTTCGCGTCATCGGATTTCCCGGCGTTCGCATCCCGCGCAGCGGCAAGCAGGGTGCCCGCATCGGTTTCGCCCGGATGGACGCGTCCGCTCTTCACCGCCGCGAACCAGGTCCCCGGCGGCGGGGTGTCCTCGAAATAGCCCCGCACGCCTTTCAGGATGGCAGAGGCGAGCTGTTCGCGGTGCGCAGGATCGCGCAGCTTGCGCTCCTCGGTCGGATTGGTGATGAACGCGGTCTCGACCAGGATGGACGGCACGTCCGGCGAACGCAGCACCACGAAGTTGGCGCGCTCCACGTATCCGCGGTGGGTCGGGCCGAGCGCTCCCAG
>DASSFA010000274.1:0-6199 GCA_035694895.1 Rhodanobacteraceae bacterium
GACACACTGCCCGCGACCTTCGCCCCTAGCGCTTCCAGTTTCTCCTTCGCCTCGTCGCGGGTGAGCGACGACAGCGTGCCGGTCAGCACCACCGTGACGCCTTCCAGCGGACTGACCGCCGCCGAGCGCACATGCGCGACCGCCTGTTGCAAGGCCTGCAGCGAAGTCGCGATGCGCCCGGCGAGCGCCCGCCCTTCCTGCCCATGCAGGAACCCATGCACCGATTCGGCGGAGTCCCGCGGCAGCCCGGCGTCGACCAGCGCGGGCACATCGGCGGCGACGACGGCCTCGAATGAATCGAATGCCGACGCAAGTTGCTCTGCACGCTTCGCGGTCAACCTGGGGATGCCCGCGCGCGCCAGCACGTTTTCCAGCGCGAGCGCCGTTCGCAATTTCGCACTCGGCGCCTGCGTGTTGCGGATCTCCACGCCGCGCGCCAGCAGATCGTCGATGACCTTCTGGTTGCCGGGTTGTTCGAAGAACGCATCGATGGCGCGCGCGACTTCGTCGCCGATGTCGGGAACCAGCTTCAGCAACGGCCAAGGCAGATGCCGGATCAGGTCCAGGTCGCCGAACCAGACGGCCAGCGACTTCGCGGTGCTTTCGCCGACGTGCTGGATGCCGAGCGCGTAGAGGAAGCGCTCGAGCGTCGTGTGTCGGCTCTTGTCGATCGCCTCGATCAGGTTTTCCGCCCACTTCGTTGCGATCTTGCCGGCCTTCACCCCGCTCTTGCCAGCATGTGCCGGAGTCGTGCCGTCCCGCTCATCGGCGCGGGATTTCATTTCCAGCAGGTCGTCGAGCGTCAGCTTGTAGAGGTCGGCGACCGAGCGCAGGTAGCCGAATTCGCCCAGGTCCTCGATGTAGCGTTCGCCGAGGCCGTCGATGTCCATTGCGCGGCGGCTGGCGAAATGGAACACCGATTGCGTGCGCTGGGCGGCACAGGTCAGTTCGCCGGTGCAGCGCGCGACCGCTTCTCCTTCCTCGCGCACGATGTCCGAGCCGCAGATCGGGCAGTGCGTCGGCATCGCCCAGGGCTTCGTGCCTTTCGGGCGCATCTCCGGGAGTACGCGCACGACCTCCGGGATCACGTCGCCGGCGCGACGGACGATCACGGTATCGCCGACGCGCACGTCGAGCCGCGCCACCTGGTCGGCGTTGTGCAGCGTGGCATTGGTGACGGTGACGCCGCCGACGAACACCGGCCTGAGCTTTGCCGCCGGAGTCGCCGCGCCGGTGCGGCCGATATTGACGATGATGTCCTCGACGAGGGTGGTCTGTTCCTGCGCCGGGAACTTGTGCGCGATTGCCCAGCGCGGCGTGCGCCCGACGAACCCCAGCTCGCGCTGCGCGGCGAGGTCGTCCACCTTGTAGACCACGCCGTCTATGTCGAACGGCAGCGTGTCGCGCTGCGCGCCGATCTTCGCGAAATAGGCAAGGCAGCCATCAGCACCACGCGCGGTCGCGACCAACGGACTCACCGGGAAGCCCCACTCGCGCAACTTCGCGAGCACTTCGGAATGGCGCGCCGGCATCGTGGCGCCTTCGAACGCGCCCAGCGCATAGGCGTAGAAAGCCAGCGGGCGCTGCGCGGTGATGCGCGGGTCCAACTGCCGCAGGCTGCCGGCCGCCGCGTTGCGCGGATTCACCAGCGGCTTGATCTTTCCCCCGGATGCCCGCGCCTTTTCGTTGTACGCCTCGAAACCGGCGCGGGGCATGTACACCTCGCCGCGCACTTCCAGCACCCGCGGCCAGTCGGCGCCGCGCAGCTTCAGCGAATCATCCTCATTTTTCCCGCTGCGCAAGCGCAGCGGGATGGAACGGATCGTGCGCAGGTTGGCGGTGACGTCCTCGCCGGTCTCGCCGTCGCCGCGGGTGGCGCCGCGCACGAACACCCCGTCCTCGTAGCGCAAGCTGATCGCAAGGCCGTCGAACTTCGGCTCGACCGAGAACAGCGGATCGTGCACGTCCAGCCGCTGCTCCACCCTGCGCACGAAATCGCGCGCCTCCCTGTCGGGATCCTGTCCGGGCGGCGGGTCCGGATCGGTGAACGCATTCGCGAGCGACAGCATCGGCATCTCATGGCGCACGGCGAGGAACGCCGAAGATGGAGCCGCGCCCACGCGCTGCGTGGGGGAATCGGGCGCGACCAACTCCGGATGCGCGGCCTCCAGCACTTCCAGCTCGCGCAGCAGAGCGTCGTAGTCGGCATCCGGAATATCCGGATCGTCGAGCACGTAATAGCGGTAGTTCGCGTTCTCGAGGCGCTCGCGCAGCTGCGCGGCGCGGGCGGCAGGAGTATCGGCAGCCTTGGTCATGCGGACAGTGTAGCGGCTTGCCGATCACCCTCGCGCAGGGCACGATGGTCGGATCAAGGAGGATGGCATGAGCGAACATTGGACGCCGTTTCCGCACCCGGATCCCGCCTTCGATTTCAGCGGCGATCGCCTCCGCGAAGCCTGGCCACGCCTGCACGCGGGAGATCGCGAACCCTTCCCCGATGCAGCGGACGTCGCCGAACTTCTCGCCGCCGAAGCGCGGCTGGGCGACGCCGTGCCCGGGACCGACGCGGGCAAGATCGCGGTGGAATTGCAGGATGCCTGGCGTGCCTTCCATCGCGGCGAGTTCCGGGAGGCCTTCGAGCGCGGCATGCGGATCGGCCCACTCGGCCACGCCGTTGCGATAACGGCCGATGGCGTGCAGGCGTATTTCCTGGAAGCCAGGGACTCGGAAAAGATTACGCGCTACCAGGCGCTGGCCGAACGCGCGAGCGACGCGCTCGACCTGCTGCCGCTGCGCGCCGGCAGCCACTATCGTTATGCATGGGCGCTGGGAATGCTGGCGCGGATACTTCCGGCGATGCAGGTGCTGGCCGACGGCATCGGCAGCAAACTGCACGCAGCCCTGGACGCCGCGCTGGAACTCGACGCCGATCACCCCGAAGCGCATACCGCGCTCGGCCTGTACTTCGCCGAAGCCGCGCACAAGCTCGGCGCCACGCTGGCGAAAATGACATTGAGGGTGGATTCCTCCGCGGCGGAAACCCATCTGCGCACGGCGATCCGGCTGACGCCGGAGGCGCCCAACGCATGGATCGGCCTCGGTATCGGGCTCGGCCTGCTGGATGCGCAAGCGCACGCCGGGGATCGCAAGGCCGCGCTCGCCAGGGCCGCGGGCATGCAGCCGCTGGATGCGCGGCAGGCGCTGGAAATCGCCTATGCGAAACGGAAGCTGGACGCACCCGGCTGACCCGGAATTGCGAAAGCTGCCGGAAAGGTAGCGAGGGGAGACTCGAAGCTAGGTGAGATGGCGGTCCCATGACTGCCGTACAGTGCGGGAGCAACCCTCGTGCGCCGACTGTTTGCTGTTCTCACCCTCGCCCTCGCCTGCGTCGGTCTCCCTCCCCGGGCGGCGCAGGCCGGGGGCGGTCCATTCGGCATAGACCATGTTGTCCATTACGACAACAGCGGCATCTGGGCACGCCACAACCAGCTCGCACTCGAATACGGCACCATCGCCACGGTGATCGGCGGCTCGGTGCTGCTCGGCGACGAAAACAAGCTGGGCGATACGTTCTGGCGTTCGCTGGATTCGATGGCGGTCTCCGCCGCGGTCGCGCAAGGCGGGAAGTTGATCTTCCAGCGCGAACGTCCTTCGCAGACCAGCAGCCCGGACGAGTGGTTCAAGGGAACGAAGTACCAAAGCTTCCCCAGCGGCGAGGTCGCCGCGGTCTCCGGTGCGGTGACGCCGTTCGTGGTCGAGTACGGCCACGATCATCCGGCAGTGTACGCGCTGGAACTGCTGCCGCTGTACGACGCGGTGGCACGCGTGAAGGTGCACGGCCATTGGCAATCCGACGTGCTGGTCGGCTGGGCCATCGGCACCGGCGCGGGCATCTGGGCCGCGCATCGCCAATCCCCGCTGATCCTCGGATGGCTGCCGCACGGGTTTGAAGTGGGGTTTGTGCATCACTTCAAACCTTGAACCGGCGACAACCCGCGCGAGCAGCGTCACGGAGAACTGGCGCGCCTCCATTACAATACGCGTGAGGTCCGCGCCTCCCGATCCGCCGTCCCCATACGCGGCCACCGAATCCGATCCCCGTTCCGTCACATCCGACGCCTCGCACCTGCGGGGAGTGGTGTGGCTGGTCGCGGCTGCGTTCTTCATGCAGACGCTGGATTCGACCATCGTCAACACCGCCGTGCCGAGCATCGCGCACGCCCTGTCGGTGCGACCGATCGATCTCAAGACCGCGTTGACCAGCTACGTGCTGACACTGGCGATCTGCATTCCCGCGAGCGCATGGTTGTCGGATCGCTTCGGCACGCGGCGCGTGTTCGCCGCGTCCATCATCGTGTTCACGGCGGGTTCGCTGGCCTGCGGACTTTCGCAGAATCTCTCCGAACTGATCGCCTCGCGCGTGCTGCAGGGTCTTGGCGGCGCGCTGCTGATGCCGGTCGGACGTTACGTGCTGGTGCGCGCGTTCGGGCCGCGCGATTTCGTGGCGGCGATGAGCACCGCAGGCATCCCCGGCCTGCTCGGCCCGGTGCTGGGGCCGGTGCTCGGCGGCGCGCTGTCGCAATATGCGAGCTGGCGCTGGATCTTCCTGGTCAACGTGCCGGTCGGCCTGCTCGGGCTGTGGTTGAACAAGCGCGAGATGCCGAATTTCCGCGGACCCCGACGCGCTTTCGACTGGCTGGGCTTCGCGCTGTTCGCGCTCGCTTCCGGACTGCTTCTGGTCGCGGCGGAAATGGTGGGAAGCAAGGGCCATTCACCGGCCATCCTCGGCTGTGCGCTGGGCGGCATCGTCGCGGGCTTCGCCTACTGGCAACACGGCCGGCGCGCGGAGCATCCGATCGCCGATCTGACGTTGCTGCGCGTGCGCAGCTTCTGGATCGCGTTGTGCGGGAGCCTGTTCACCCGGCTTGGAACGGCCGGCCTTTCCTTCGTGCTGGTGCTGTTCCTGCAGATCGGCGCGGGCTGGTCGCCCACCGCCGCGGGCCTGATGCTGGTGCCGCAGGCACTGGCGATGATCCTGATGAAGCTGCTGATAGATCGCCTGCTGAAGCGCCACGGTTATCGCCGCGTGTTGCGCCTCAACACATTCCTCGTCGGCGTGCTGCTGGCGGCGTTCGCATTGCTGCAGGCGAGCACGCCGGCGTGGGCCGTCGCGCTGCTGATGTTCGCCTACGGATTCATCATGTCCATGCAATACACGGCGATGAACACGCTGGCGTTCGTGGACTTGCCGCCGGAACGCGCGGCGCAGGCGTCATCCCTCACCTCGGCCGTGCAGTACCTTTCGATCAGCTTCGGCATCGCGCTGGCTTCGCTGCTGCTGGAGGCCTTTCTCGGTGGCCAGCACCATGATCCGGCCGCCTACGTGCGCGGATTCCGCTACTCGGTGCTGTGCATGGCGGTGCTGCCGCTGATTGCCGTGTACGTGTTCACGCGGTTGCGTCGCGATCGTCCGCCACGCCGGCCGGTGGAAACGCCGGAGACGGCCACCTGAACGCCTGCGCACCCGCTCGCATCTCCTAGTAGCATCCGCACCATCAACCGACCGCAGACTCGACCGAACTGCGGGCGCTCGCCCTTGAGTCGGAGCGGCGGGGCGATTTTTTGGCCCGCAGGTTGATTGGGGATCATGAAAGCAGGGCAATGCGGGTTGGGCCCGGGATCAACCACACTCGACCAAAACTCCCTGAATGGCGCACACCACCGCGATCCTGCTGGAAGTCTTCATCATCTTCATCGGCGCCCAGATCGGTGGCGAACTGGCGCGCATGGTGCGCCTGCCCAGTGTCGTCGGCGAGATCGTCGTCGGTTGCGTGCTCGGTCCTTCCGTGCTCGGCTGGATCGTTCCGAGCGAGCCGCTGGAAGTGCTGTCCGAGATCGGCGTGGTGCTGTTGCTGTTTTCCGTCGGACTGGAGAACCGCGTCGAAGATCTGAAGCGCATCGGCGGCAGCGCGTTTGCGGTCGGCACGCTGGGCGTCGCGATCCCGTTCGTGTTCGGCACCTTGTGGGCGCATTCGATCGGGCCGAACTGGGCGCACTCGCTGTTCGTCGCCGCCGCGTTCGTCGCCACGTCGGCAGGCATCACCGCCAGCGTGCTGAAGCAGCTCGGTGTGCTGCACCGGATCGAGAGCCGCGTGATCCTGGGCGCCGCAGTGATCGACGACATTCTGGCAATGCTGCT
>DASSFA010000275.1:0-9497 GCA_035694895.1 Rhodanobacteraceae bacterium
CTCGTCAGAGCCCGCCGTTTCCCTTTGCGGGATCCTCGGGAGTGGCCTTCGGCATATATGCCGAATGAATGAAATAATATAACATTTCACTTCCATTTCGACCGGAAGCCCACGTGAGACCGACCCTGATTGCGCTGGCGATTGCGACCGTACTGAACGCCGGCCCCGCCCTGGCGCAAACCTCGCCTTCCGCAGGCACCGAAAATTCCTCCACCTCGATCGCCGACAAGCAGCCCAAGACGCTTGAAGCCGTCGAGGTCACGGCGGCGCTGGATCGCTCGCGCAATGCGCTCTCGCCGGACACGGGCACCAGCCAGACCGTGTTCGACCGCAAATCGATCCAGCAGTTGCCGCAAGGCGACAGCACGCCGCTCAACCAGGTGATCCTGCAGGCGCCCGGCGTGGTGCAGGATTCGTTCGGGCAACTGCACGTGCGCGGCGATCACGCCAACCTGCAATACCGCATCAACGGCATCATCATTCCGGAGAGCATCAGCGGCTTCGGGCAGACGCTGGACACGCGCTTCATTGATTCGCTGAAGTTCCTGACCGGCGCCCTGCCGGCGCAGTACGGCTACCGCACCGCGGGCGTGGTGGACATCACCACCAAATCCGGCGCGCAGCTCGGCAACGGCGGCAGCGTGGATCTGTACGGCGGCTCCTTCGGCACCTTCAATCCGAGTTTCGAGCTGCACGGAAACGAGGGACGCTGGTCTTATTACCTGAGCGCGAATTACCTGCAGAGCGACGTGGGCATCGAGAACCCCACGCCCGCGCGCAACGCGATCCACGACCACACCGACCAGCTGCAGACCTTCGGCTACCTGTCCTATCTCCTCAATACCACCACGCGCGCGACCTTCCTGTTCGGCAGCGCGGACAACCGCTTCCAGATCCCGAACAATCCCGGCCAGCAGCCGGCCTTCGTGTACGACGACATCAGCGACTTCGATTCGGCCAAGTTGAACGAGAACCAGCGCGAGGTCACGCGCTTCGGCATCTTCAGCCTGCAGGGACATGCGGCGGATACCGATTACCAGATCTCGCTCGGCCAGCGCTACACCAGCGTCGACTTCAGGCCCGACCCGATCGGCGATCTGGTGTTCAACGGCGTGGCATCAACGGTGGGGCGCAGCAACCGCGCGAATACCTTGCAGGCGGATTTCTCCACCCCGCTGGGCGAATCACACCTCCTGCGCTACGGCATCTACGCCGACGTCGAGCGCGCGATTTCCAACAACAGCTCGCTGGTGTTCCCGGCCGATGCGGAGGGCAACCAGACTTCCACGATCCCGCTCACCATCGTGGACAACACCACCAAGCTCGCACATATCTACGGCGCCTACCTGCAGGACCAGTGGCAGGTCACCGACAAGCTGGTGGTGAATTACGGCGTGCGTGCCGATCACGTCAATGCGTACGTGAACGAAGGCCAGGTCAGCCCACGCTTCGGCCTCGTCTATTACGTGACGCCAGGCACCACCCTGCACGCCGGCTACGCGCGTTATTTCACGCCCCCGCCCACCGAGCTGATCGCGCCCACCGACATCGCGCTGTTCCAGGGCACCACTAATCAATTGCCCAGTGACGTCAACACCGACGTCAAGTCGGAGCGCTCCAATTACTACGACATCGGCGTCGAGCAGAAGGTCGGCAGGAACCTGACGCTCGGGCTGGACGCGTACTACCGCAAGGTCGGCTATCTGCAGGACGAGGGGCAGTTCGGCGCGGCGCTGGTGTTCTCGCCGTTCAACTATGCGCGCGGACGCGTACGCGGCCTGGAGTTCACGGCCGACTACTCCGCCGGCCCATGGAATGCGTATTTGAACGTCTCCAACAGTCACGCGCTCGGGACCCGGGTGGTGAGCGGCCAATACAACTTCGATCCGGACGAACTCGCCTACATCGCAACGCACTGGGTACACCTGGACCACGACCAGCGGTTGGCGGCGTCCGGCGGAGTGAGTTACTCGATCAGCGATGCGACCCGCATCGGCGGCGATTTCCTGTATGGCAGCGGGCTGCGCCGCGGCTTCGCCAACACCGAAACCTTGCCGGGCTATTTCCAGATCAATCTCGACCTGACCCACACGTTGCAATTGCCCGGCATCGGCAGGCTGGATACACGCGTGGCGTTGATCAATGCGCTGGATCGCAGCTACGAGTTGCGCGACGGTTCCGGCATCGGCGTCGGCGCGCCGCAATTCGGGCCGCGGCGCGGCGTGTACGTGGGAGTGAAGAAGGAATTCTGAGATGGACCTTTATCAACCGGCGCAGTTTCCAGGGCGGGTTTCCTGCCTTGCGGCGGTTGTGAACGATGCGCGCGTTGCCATGGCGCTCGTGCGCGGGCCCAGGCGCAAAGCCTGCTCGGAAAGAGTTGGAGCAGGCTGCGGACATTCCTGCTCAACCCGTCGTTCTGGCTGGGCGTATCGCTTTCGTTCCCGCTCGAACATTTCTTCCGGGAAAAACTCTGGCCGATGTGCCTGCTGACCAGGCTGCTGGGCCTGTAACCGCCGGGCCTGTCCAATCCGGCGCCACGCATGGCCACGCGCTTGACAAGTCGGCATTTATTTCCATAATTCCGGAAATATGAAATCTGTTGATGCCGTGACAGCCCTCAAGGCGCTCGCACAGGACAGCCGCCTGGCCGCTTATCGCGCACTGGTGCAGGCCGGGCCGGACGGCCTCGCGGTGGGCGATCTGGGCGAGCGCCTCAAATTGCCGGGTGCGACCCTGACCAACCATCTCAATGTCCTTCGTCACGCCGGACTCGTGCGCGACGTTCGCGAGGGCCGCAGCATCCGCTGCCGCGCCGACTACGCGCGCATGAATGCCCTGCTCGCCTTCCTCACCGAAAACTGCTGCGGCAACGATGCCGCGAACTGCGCGCCTTCGTGCGCGCCCGACCGGAGAAAACGTCCATGAAGCGCTTCCACGTACACGTCAACGTGACCGATCTCGAAGCCAGCATCGGTTTCTATTCCACCCTGTTCGGCAGCCAGCCTTCGGTGCGCAAGCCCGACTACGCCAAATGGATGCTGGAGGATCCGCGCGTGAACTTCGCGATCTCGCAACGCGACCGCGCGGGCGGCGTGGATCACCTCGGCCTGCAGGCCGAGGACGGCGCGGAACTGGAGGAGATCGGCACGCGCCTGATCGCAGCCGATCAGGTTGCACTGGCCGAGAAGGGCACCACCTGCTGCTACGCGCATTCGGACAAATACTGGGCCGAAGATCCACAGGGCGTGCGGTGGGAGACGTTCCACACCCACTGTGAAGCAACGACATACTCTGCACCCGGGCAACACGCCGTTGCGACCGAATCCGGCGCGTGTTGCGGGCGGCCCATCGCGAATGCGAGTGCCGCATCCTGCTGCGCGCCGGGGTCGTGCGGGTGAGCGCCGCGCCACGCGTGCTGTTCGTCTGCGTCGAGAACGCCTGCCGCAGCCAAATGGCGGAAG
Source organism: Rhodanobacteraceae bacterium (assembly GCA_035694895.1). GTDB lineage: Bacteria > Pseudomonadota > Gammaproteobacteria > Xanthomonadales > Rhodanobacteraceae > 66-474. The sequence goes on from DASSFA010000275.1 coordinate 3,462, forward strand.
GCTTCGCGCGGCTGCATGGTGCCGGCCGCGTCGAGGCCTTCTCCGCGGGCTCGAAGCCGGCCGGGAGGGGCAATCCACGCGCGGTCGCCTGCATGGCCGAGCGCGGCGTTGATATCGCGGCGAACGCTTCCAAATCGCTCGACGCCTTCGCCGGTCAATCCTTCGATGTGGTGGTGACCATGGGCTGCGGCGACGCCTGCCCCGGTGTTCCGGCGTCGCGCCGGGAGGACTGGGCATTGCCCGATCCCAAGCACCTGTCCGATGCCGGGTTCCGCGCCGCGAGGGATGAAATCGAGCAGCGCGTGCTCCGGCTGCTCGAGAGCCTGCGGGTGGGGCAGGCATGAGGGCATCCCTGTCGCGCAGGCTTCTCGCCGAATTCATCGGCAGCGCGGGATTGCTGATGGTGATCGTCGGCTCCGGTCACATGGGCGAAATGCTCGCGCAAGGCAACACCGCGCTCGCCTTGCTGGCCAACAGCACCGCGACGGGACTCGCCCTGTACGTCCTGATCGTGTTGTTCGCGCCGATTTCCGGCGCGCATTTCAATCCGGCGGTCAGCCTGGCGCTGGCGCTGCGCAGGGCGATCACCTGGCGTGAAATGCTGGCCTATCTGCCGGCGCAGGTTTGCGGAGCGATCGTGGGCGTGGTGCTGGCGCATCTGATGTTCGGGCTCGACCCGGTTGCATTCGGCGTCAAGGTCCGCACCGGCCCGGCGCTGTGGCTCAGCGAAACGATCGCGACGATCGGCCTGTTGCTGACGATCCTGCTCGGCCATCGCGCGCGTCCTGCACAGGTTCCGGCCCTGGTCGGCGCGTACATTGCGGCGGCGTACTGGTTCACCCTCGACCGCATTCGCCAATCCCGCAGTAGCGATTGCACGCGCGCTGACGACCACGTTCGCCGGCATTCGTCCGGTTGATGTGCCGGGTTTCATCGTGGCGCAAGTGTTCGGCGTGGTCATCGCGCTCTCCATGGAGCGGATACTCAGCGGCCGGCATAGGCTCGCGACACCGGCGCAAACCGGTCGCCCATGAACCCGCTGGAACGAGTCACGTCGGGAACCAGACAGACTGCGCCGCCAGCGAGCCGGCGCCCAGAACGGCGCCGATCGCGATGCCGGCCAGCACATCGCTCGGATAATGCAGGCCCAGCACCACGCGCGAGAGTGCGACGAGCACGCTGAACGCGATCAGCGGAATGGCCAGTTGCGGGAACCATGCGATGGCGACGACGCTGAAGCCGACCGCGTGCATCGTGTGCCCGGAAGGAAAGCTGTATTCGTCCAGCGGCGGCACGTGGGCAACCACTTCGGTGTTCGCATGGAAAGGGCGTGGCCGGCGCGTGCAGCGTTTCAGGATCTTGTACAACAACCAGGCGATCCAGCCGGTCGCCAGCATCTGCGCGGCGGCATGCCGTCCACGATCGCCGCCCAATCCGGCGAACAGCGCCATGAGCGCGTACCAGAACCAGCCGTCACCCAGTTTGCTGACGACCCGGAAGAGCGAGCCGATGCCCTGCCTCGCACCCCAGTAATTGGCCCGCCGGCACAACTCCGATTCAAATCCCTGGCGATCAGGCCTGGGCGCCCGAACAAGCGTGTTCAAGACTCGGCTCCTGCAGAAGGGAATGCATTACCGCTTCGAAACCGGCGGCGACCGCCTCGGGCGTGCAACGCTGTGCCGCCAGCCGTGCGTTGAAGCCCATTCTTTCGCGCAGCTCGCTGTCCATGCCCAGGGCATAGGCGCTGCCAATGAACCCCTTCGAATCCGAACCCGGCACCACCAGGCCCGAGATGCCGTTCGCGACGTGCTCCTGCGCGGCGGCGCGATCGAACGCGACGAGCGGCAGGCCCGAGGCCATCGCCTCCAGCACGACGTTCCCGAAAGTTTCCGTGAGGCTGGGGAACAGGAATACATCCGCGCTCGCGTAATGCGCCGCGAGTTCGACGCCATGCCTGGCGCCGGCGAAATGGACGTCCGGACACGCCGCAGCCAGCGCCGGACGTTGCGGTCCGTCGCCGACGATGACCAGGCGCGCGGATGGGCGCCGCGCCTGCAGGATGCGGAAGGCCTGGATCGCCAGGCCGAGATTTTTCTCGGCGGCAACGCGGCCGACGCACAGCATCACGGGCGCGCCTTCCGCAGCTCCCCAGCTCGCGCGCAGCGACCTGTCCCGGCGCGCGGGATCGAACAGCCCGGCATCGACGCCTCGCCGCAGGCGCTGTACGTGGACAACACCGTCGTTGCGCAGCTCGTCGACGAGCTCGCGGGTCGGCACCAGGGTCACCGTTGCCCTGCGATGAAACCGCAGCAGCCAGGCGCGCACCAGGGGATTCAGCCAGCCGACGCCGTAATGCGCGGCATAGTCGTCGAAACGGGTATGAAATCCGGTGACGACCGGAATGCCGAGCAATCTGGCGGCGCGCATGGCCGAGGCGCCCAGCGGTCCCTCGCTGGCGATGTAGGCCACATCCGGGCCCCGCGCCTTCCAACGCGTGTACAGGTTCAATGCTTGCGGCAATCCGACGTGCAGGCCGGGATAACGGGGCATGCGCAGGGCACGCGCGGGCACCATCTCCATTCCGTGTTCGCGCGCCCGCGGTCCGGGGCGTACGACCTCGACGCGGTGTCCTCGCGCAATCATCCCCTGGGCGAGGGCGTACACGGTAAGCGCAACGCCGTTGATTTGCGGTGGCCAGGTTTCGGTGACGAAGGCGATATGCATGATCTCGGCTCCTTGAGGTCATGCCCAGCTTGCCTGCGACTCATTGCACGCGAGGGACGCGGGTGTGACGATCCCGTGACAGCGGCGCACCCCCAAGGCCGCCGGCCCGACCGACTGTCGAAACCAGGCGTCCACCAAGTCCTAGCGCGCCCTTAACTCTTGCCATGATGGAGTAGTGGCCGAGAACTCTGCTGCCGGACGGCAACGGGCAGCATCACAGGCAAGCATTCCGCTTTCGTGCTGCAAGGATGCCTCCATGAAACGTGTCGCGCTGCTGTTCGCATGCGTTGTCTCTCTCGCCGCGCCGCTGCTCGCCGCAGCGAGCGGCGTGACCCTGCTCAACGTGTCCTATGACCCGACGCGCGAGCTCTATCGCGACGTCAATGCGGCGTTCGCCGCGCAATGGAAGGCGCAGCACGGCGACACGGTCACCATCCGCATGTCGCACGACGGATCCGGCAAGCAGGCGCGCGCGATCGCCGACGGCTTGCCGGGCGATGTCGCCACGCTCGCGCTCGCCTATGACCTGGACACGCTCGCCGATCGCGGCCTGGTCGCGAAGAACTGGCAACAGCGCCTGCCCGACAACTCCGCGCCCTACACATCGACGATCGTCTTCCTGGTCCGCAAGGGCAATCCGAAGAAGATCAGGGACTGGTCCGACCTGATCAGGCCCGGCGTGCAGGTGATCACGCCGAATCCGAAGACCTCCGGCGGCGCGCGCTGGAACTTCCTCGCCGCCTGGGGGTACGCGTTGAAGCAGCCGGGCGGCAACGAGGCGAAAGCGCGCGCGTTCGTGAAGGCGCTGTACCAGCATGTGCCGGTGCTTGACGCCGGCGCGCGCGGCGCGACCAACACCTTCGTGCAGCGCGGCATGGGTGACGTGCTGCTCGCGTGGGAGAACGAGGCATTGCTGGCACAGCGCGAGCTCGGCAAAGGCAGTTTCGAGATCGTGGTGCCTTCGCTGAGCATCCTCGCCGAACCACCGGTCACCGTGATCGACGCGAACGTGGACAAGCACCACACGCGGGCGGTCGCCGAGGCGTACCTGAAGTTCCTGTATTCGCCGCAGGGGCAGGAACTGGAAGCGAAGAACTTCTACCGCCCGCGCTCGCCGCAGGTGATGGCGAAATACGCCGCGCAATTTCCGAAGGTGAAGACCTTCACCATCCGCGAGGTGTTCGGCGACTGGCGCCAGGTGCAGGCCAGGTTCTTCGCCGATGGCGGCATCTTCGACCAGATCGGCCCGGGTGGTTGAACCATGAAGCGACGTGTCTTGCCGGGTTTCGGGTTGAGCCTCGGGTTGACGCTGAGCTATCTGGGGCTGATCGTGCTGTTGCCGCTGGCCGCGCTGGCCTGGAAGGCGACCGGCGCCGGCGTGGAAGCATGGTTGCACCTGCTTTCTTCGCCGCGCGTGATCGCGGCCTTGCGCTTGTCTTTCGGCGGGGCACTGCTCGCCGCCTTGCTGGATGCGCTGGCCGGACTGCTGGTCGCGTGGGTGCTGGTGCGCTACCGCTTTCCGGGCCGACGCCTGCTGGATGCCTTCATAGACTTGCCGTTCGCGATGCCCACCGCGGTGGCCGGCATCGCGCTGACCGCGCTGTATGCGCCCAATGGCTGGCTGGGCCGCTGGTTCGCGCTCGCGGACATCCGCATCGCCTACGCGCCCCAGGGCGTGCTGGTGGCGATGGCGTTCGTCGGATTCCCGTTCGTGGTGCGCACGCTGCAACCGGTTCTGGAAAATCTCGATCGCGAGATCGAGGAAGCCGCCGAAAGCCTCGGCGCGCGTCGCTGGCAGACCTTCGCCCGCGTGCTGCTGCCGATGCTGGCCCCCACGCTCCTGACCGGCTTCGCACTGGCGCTGGCGCGCGCGGCCGGCGAATACGGATCGGTGATCTTCATCGCCGGCAACATCCCGATGCGCTCGGAAATCGCGCCGCTGCTGATCGTGCAGAAACTCGAGCAATTCGATTACGCCGGCGCGGCCGCGCTGGCGGTGATCATGCTGGCGTTCGCGTTCGTGCTGCTGATCCTGATCTCGCTGCTGCAGCGCTGGAGCGGCCGCTGGACGGAGCTGCCCGCATGAACGCGATCGCGATTCCGCGCGCAACCGCACGACCGCAGCGGTGGATGCGCGCGGCACTGGTGATGATCGCCGTCGCCTTCATGCTGGTGTTCCTGCTGTGCCCACTGGCGGTGGTGTTCGCGGAAGGTTTGCGGCAAGGCATCGCCGCATATGTCGCGAGCATCGCGCAGCCCGAGGCGCGCGCGTCGATACTGCTGACCTTGCTCGTTGCCGGCATCGGGGTGCCGTTGAACCTGGTTTTCGGCGTGACCGCGGCCTGGCTGATGACGCGCTTCCAGTTCCCCGGCAAGACACTGCTGGGCACGATCATTGATATCCCGTTCTCCGTTTCGCCGGTGATCTCCGGACTGATCTACGTGCTGCTGTTCGGCGCGCAGGGCTGGTTCGGTCCGTGGCTGGACGCGCACGGCATCAGGATCATCTTCGCCGTGCCCGGCCTGGTGCTGGCGACGGTGTTCGTGACGCTGCCGTTCGTGGCGCGCGAACTGATTCCCCTGATGCAATCGCAGGGTGCCGAGGGAGACGAGGCCGCGCGCGTGCTGGGCGCGAGCGCCTGGCAGATGTTCTTCCGCGTGACGCTGCCGAACATCCGCTGGGCGCTGCTGTACGGCGTGCTGTTGTGCAACGCGCGCGCCATGGGCGAGTTCGGCGCGGTTTCCGTCGTGTCCGGCCACATCCGCGGCCTCACCACGACGATGCCGCTGGAAGTGGAGATGCGCTACAACGAATACGACTACGTGGGTGCCTTCGCGGTCGCATCTCTGCTGGCCCTGCTCGCCCTGATCACGCTCGCGATCAAGAGCCTGCTGGAACGGCGCTACGCGGACGCGCTGGCCGCGCATGCGCCGGGCGGACATTGAGGACACGGTCATGCAGATCAGGAACCTGACGCGCCGCTTCACCGGTTTCGCCGCGCTTGACGATGTCAGCCTGAGCATCGCGCCACACGAGTTCGTGGCGTTGCTCGGACCGTCCGGTTCGGGCAAGACCACGTTGCTGCGCATTCTTGCCGGGCTGGATTATCCCGACAGCGGCAGCGTGGAGCACGAAGGCGCGGACTTCCTCTCCGCGCCGGCGCGCAAGCGCAAGGTCGGGCTGGTGTTCCAGCACTACGCGCTGTTCCGGCACCTTACCGTACGCGAGAACATCGCCTTCGGCCTGCGCGTGCGGCCGTGGCGCACGCGTCCGCGGCGCCGCGAAATCGCGGATCGGGTCCGGCAGTTGCT
>DASSFA010000276.1:0-2139 GCA_035694895.1 Rhodanobacteraceae bacterium
TTTCTCCCGGCCAACAACTCACCGACGACACCTTTCCAGACGATCCATCCGTCATGTCCTTCGATTCCATTCCAGAAATTCTCGACGAGCTGCGCGCCGGGCGCATGGTGGTGATGCTCGACGACGAGGACCGCGAAAACGAGGGCGAGCTGATCATGGCCGCCGAAAAAGTCGGTGCGCAGGACATCAACTTTATGGCGCGCGAGGCGCGCGGGCTGATCTGCCTCGCGTTGACGGAACAGCGCTGCCGTCGGCTCGGCCTGCGGCCGATGGTGCGCGACAACGGTTCGACCTACCACACCAATTTCACCGTTTCGATCGAGGCCGCCGAAGGCGTGACCACGGGCATCTCCGCCCACGACCGCGCGCGCACCATCCAGGTGGCGGTCGCGCCGGATGCGAAGCCCCATGATCTCGTCCAGCCGGGCCACGTATTCCCGCTGATGGCGCAACCCGGTGGCGTGCTGTCGCGCGCCGGTCATACCGAGGCCGCGTGTGATCTCGCGACGCTCGCCGATTGCGAGCCCGCCGGCGTGCTGGTGGAGATCCTGCACGAGGACGGCTCGATGGCGCGCCGTCCGGAACTGGAAGCGTTCGCGCGCAAGCACGGATTGAAGATCGGCAGCATCGCCGACCTGATCCGGTATCGCCTGCAGACCGAGAAGACCATCGCGCGCGTGCACGAGTCGGAGGTGCAGACCGAGTTCGGTGCCTTCCGGCTGGTGGTGTTCCGCGACTCGCTGCGCAACGACATGCACTACGCGCTGGTGCGCGGTCACGTGGACGATGGCGCACCAGTGCTGGCACGCGTGCACGTGCGCAACGTGCTCTCCGACACGCTGCACCTGCAGCGCGACGACCTGGGCCTGGCGCTCACCGCGGCGCTGCGGCGGATTGCCGAAGAAGGCCGCGGCGTGGCGGTGGTGCTCGCCTGCGAAGAAGATGCCGCAACCGTGCTGGGCAAGTTGTCGCATGGCGCTGCATCGGAAGATGATGCGCGAAGATCACGCACGGGCCGCGAACAGGCGCAGCAGGAATGGCGCCAGCTCGGGCTGGGTGCGCAGATCCTGGCCGACCTCGGTGCGCAGCGGCTGCGCGTGCTCGGCACGCCGCGCAAACTGGTCGGCATTTCGGGATTCGGGCTGGAAGTGGTCGAATACGTCGATGAAGGCGGAGACGGCAAGCGGGAAATGGGAGACGCGGTCCATGTCGCGCGATAGTGCTCCCGCCGCCGCGCTGCATTCGCCCGCCGGCGCGCGCTATGCCGTGCTCGCCAGCCGCTGGAATGCGGCGATCGTCGATGCGCTGGTGGAAGGCGCGCGACACGCGTTCGCGCGGCAGGGCGTGCCGGAATCGCAGGTCGATGTCATCCGCGTGCCGGGCGCGTGGGAATTGCCGGCGCTGGCCGCGCAACTGGCGCACGGCGGACACTATGCCGCGATCGTGGCGCTCGGTTGCGTGGTGCGCGGCGAAACGCGCCATTATGAGCATGTCGCCGACGAGTGCGCGGCAGGTCTGATGCGCGTGGCGCTGGATCACCGCCTTCCGGTGTTGAATGGGGTGCTGGCGGTGGAGCGCGAAGCCGATGCACGCGCACGTGCCGGTGGCGCGCACGGCAACAAGGGCGAGGAAGTGGCACAAGCCGCGATCGAAATGGCATCACTGATGGAACGCACACGGACGGCACGCACATGAGCAAACATCCTTCCGGCATCGACCTTGCCGCGCGTTCGCGTGCGCGTCGCCGCGCGCTGCAGGCGATCTACGCCTGGCAGATGAGTGGTTCCGGCGTGCGCTCGGTGATCGAGCAATTCCGCCACGAGCAGGACATGCAGGTCGCCGACCTGGAATACTTCGAGGATCTGGTGCGCGGCGTGGATGCACATCGCGCCGAACTGGATGCGGCACTCGCCCCGCTTCTCGACCGCGACATCGAGCAGGTGGATCCGATCGAGCGGGCGGCACTGCGGCTGGGTGCCTACGAGCTGAAACACCGCCCGGACGTGCCGTATCGCGTGGTGCTGAACGAGGCCGTCGAACTCGCCAAGCGCTTCGGCGCCGAGCACGGCCATACTTACGTCAACGGCGTGCTGGACAAACTGGCGCGCGAGTGGAGGGGAGCGGAAAAGCGGGGGACGG